>CAZUTZ010000194.1:0-5112 GCA_964623655.1 uncultured Wenzhouxiangella sp. | reverse complement strand
TGTCCGGTTCAGGCAAATCCTCGCTGGCCTTCGACACCATCTACGCCGAAGGCCAGCGCCGCTACGTCGAGTCTCTGTCGGCTTACGCGCGGCAGTTTCTGTCGATGATGGAAAAACCCGACGTCGACCACATCGAAGGCCTTTCGCCGGCCATTTCCATCGAGCAGAAAGCGGCCAGCCACAACCCGCGCTCCACCGTTGGCACGGTCACCGAAATTCACGACTACCTGCGGCTGATGTTTGCCCGCGTCGGCACGCCGCGCTGCCCCGACCACGACGAGGTGCTGGACGCCCAGACCGTCTCGCAGATGGTTGATACGGTGCTGGCCCTGCCCGAAGGCACCAAGCTGATGCTGCTGGCGCCGATCGTGCGCAACCGCAAAGGCGAGCATGTTCAGCTGCTGGAAAATCTGCGCGCGCAGGGCTTCATCCGCGCGCGGGTCAACGGTCGGGTGATCGATCTCGACGACGAACTGCCCAAACTGGCGCTGCGCAAAAAACACACGATCGAAGCGGTGATCGACCGCTTCAAGGTCCGCCCCGACCTGGCCCAGCGCCTGGCCGAGAGTTTCGAGACCGCGCTGACCCTGGCCAACGGCAGCGCCGTGGTCGCCCCCATGGATGCCGAGGCCGAACTGGCCGAACTGCTGTTCTCCTCGAAGTTCGCCTGTCCGGTCTGCGACTACAGCCTGACCGAGCTGGAGCCGCGCATGTTCTCGTTCAACAATCCGAACGGCGCCTGCCCGACCTGCGACGGGCTGGGCGTGACCCAATTTTTCGACCCGGACCGGGTAGTGGCCAACCGTGACCTGCCGCTGGCCGGCGGCGCCATCCGCGGCTGGGACCGGCGCAACGCCTACTATTTTCAGCTCATCCAGTCGCTGGCCCGACACTACAAATTCGACGTCGAAAAGCCGTTCAACAAACTGCCGAAGAAAATCCAGCAGATGCTGCTCTACGGCAGCGGCGACGAGGCGATCAGCTTTCGCTATTTGTCCGAGCGCGGCAGCCAGACGCGCAAGCACCCCTTTGTCGGCATCATCCCCAACCTGGAAAAGCGCTATCGCGAGACCGATTCGCGCATTCTGCGCGACGAGCTGTCGCGCTACATCTCGACCCAGCCCTGCCCCGACTGCGGCGGCCAGCGGCTGAATCGGGCCGCCCGTCATGTCTTCATCGGTGGCCACAACCTGCCGACCATTTCCAGCTGGTCGATCGAGAAATCGCTGGCTTTTTTCAACGAGCTGAAGCTGGAGGGCTGGCGCGGCGAGATTGCCAACAAGATTCTCAAGGAAGTCCGCGAGCGCCTGCAGTTCCTGGTCAACGTCGGCCTGGACTACCTCACCCTGGACCGCCAGGCCGATACCCTGTCCGGCGGCGAAGCCCAGCGCATCCGACTGGCCAGCCAGATCGGTGCCGGCCTGGTCGGCGTGATGTACGTGCTCGACGAGCCCTCGATCGGTCTGCATCAGCGCGACAACGACCGTCTCCTGGCCACCCTGACCCGCCTGCGCGATCTGGGCAACACCGTGATTGTCGTCGAGCACGACGAAGACGCCATCCGCAGCGCCGACCATGTGGTCGACATCGGACCCGGCCCCGGCGTGCACGGTGGCCAGATCGTCTACAGCGGTGAACCGATGGGCCTGCTGAAGTGCAAGGGCTCGCTGACCGGTGAGTATTTGTCAGGGCGGCGCGAGATCGCGATTCCGGCCAAGCGGCACAAGCCCAACAAGAAGCGCCGCTTACACATTCGCGGGGCGAGCGGCAACAACCTGAAAAAAGTGGATCTGGACCTTCCGGCAGGCCTTTTTGTCTGCGTGACCGGCGTGTCAGGCTCGGGCAAATCCACCCTGATCAACGACACGCTCTACCGCCTGCTGGCGCGCGAGCTCAACGGCGCCTCGGATAATCCGGCACCCATGGCCGACTTCTCCGGTGTGGAATTGTTCGACAAGGTCGTCGACATCGACCAGAGCCCGATCGGGTGCACGCCGCGCTCCAACCCGGCTACCTACACCGGCCTGTTCACGCCCATCCGCGAGTTGTTCGCCGGCACCCAGGAGGCGCGCTTGCGCGGCTACAAACCCGGGCGGTTTTCCTTCAACGTCAAGGGCGGTCGCTGCGAGGCCTGCCAGGGCGACGGGATGATCCGGGTCGAGATGCACTTTCTGCCCGACATCTTCGTGCCCTGCGACGTGTGCCACGGCAAGCGCTACAACCGCGAAACGCTGACGGTCAACTACAAGGGCAAGAACATTCACGAAGTGCTGGAAATGACGGTCGAGGACGCGCTGGAGTTTTTTGCCCCGGTGCCGGCCGTGGCGCGCAAGCTGCAGACGCTGATGGATGTGGGCTTGAGCTACCTCACCCTGGGTCAGAGCGCCGTCACCCTGTCCGGCGGCGAGGCGCAGCGCATCAAGCTGGCGCGCGAGCTGTCCAAGCGCGATACCGGCAATACCCTCTACATCCTCGACGAACCCACCACCGGCCTGCACTTCCACGACATCAAGCACCTGCTCGAAGTGCTGCATCGCCTGCGCGACCACGGCAACACGGTCGTTGTCATTGAACACAACCTGGACGTGATCAAGACCGCCGACTGGATCATCGACTTGGGCCCTGAAGGTGGCGACGGCGGCGGCGAAATCATCGCCACCGGCACGCCCGAGCAAGTCGCGCAGATGGCCGGGTCGTGGACCGGCGAGTACCTGGCGCCGATTCTCGGCGTCAAACGGCAGCGGAAAAAAAGCGCCTGAAGTCCATCCTCTATCCTGCAGTATTTCTCTCACTACCCAAAAGCCATGTTGGATTATCCTGACGAGTCAGCCAATCATCAAAACAGGAGCCTGGCCCATGACCCTTCATCTGCAACTCATGCCGCTGCTGGCCCTCATCGCCGGCATTCTGATCCTGGTGGCACCCAGGCTGCTGAACTACATCGTCGCGATTTACCTGATCATTTTCGGCATCGTCGGGTTGTTCAACCTGAACATTTGAGCCTGATTCGGCGAGCCCGAGCTCCGATCCGGCGCCGTTCAGCGGGTAGGCTTCCGATTCCTTGACAGGTAAAAGCGCAGCACGATCCAGTCGTAAAGGAAGTGGATCAGGATAGGAATCAGCAAGTTGCCGGTCTCCATGTAGATCCAGCCCAGGTACAAGCCCATCAGCGTGGCAATGATGAAGTAGGCGCGCGTGAGCGCATGCAGCGCGCCGAAGATGACCGAGGCCAGAATCAGCGCCGGCCATGCCCCGATCAGGCCTTCCAACCCGCCCTGAATCACCCCGCGAAACAGCAATTCCTCGCCCACGCCGGCCAGCAGTGAAACCAGGAACACGGTACCGGCCGGCGCGTTGCGAAACAGCGGAATCAGCGCGCTTTCCATGAGCTGCCGCAGTTCAAGCACCCAGGCCCAGTTTGACCGGAACAACCACCAGCCCAAAAGCAGCATCGGAATCGTGCCGATGACGCCGCCGTTGACTGCCTCGACCGAAAAGTCCATGGCGCCGAGCAGATCGATCCGAAAAATGAATGCCAGCACCACGGCCAGAACGACAATGCCGAACTGCACGCCGAGCATGGCCGAAGTTGGCAAGTTCGGCTGTGGACGCTGCGGACCTTCACTCATGACCGGGCGCTCCGTCGACCGGCCGCTTCAGGCGCAACATGCAAGGCGTTTTACTCAAGCGCGAACTGGGTGCAAAAGGCTGAGTCAGGAATCAGCCGGCTTTCTTCAACCGCTCGACCAGGCCGCGCAGGGTGGTCTGGGTCTCTTCGGAGAACCAGCCACGCACGAAACCGTCCACGTCCAGCGCTTCGGGCGCCTTGAACGAATCAGCCAGATCAGCGCGGCATAATCGGCGCGTGGCCTGCATGGCTTTCGGCGGCAAAGCCAGATGGCGCCGACACCAGTTGACGGCACGTTCGATGGTTTCTTCGGCCGGCGCGATCTCGTCAATCAAACCGATTTCCAGCGCTTTTTCCGCCGGAATCATTTCTCCGGCGACCAGATGACGCTCGGCCGCGTAAGTGCCGATCAGCCGGGCCAGGGCCTGATGAATGACCGGCGGTATCACCAGCCCGACCTGCACTTCATTCAGTCCCATCCGGAATTCCCCCTGCGCCTGCACGCGGTAGTCTGCATACAGGGCAATCACGGTGCCACCGGCCGGGCTGTGGCCGGTCAGTGCCGTGACCACCGGCACCGGGCTGGCCGCGACGCGTTCCAGCAGAGCGAAAAAATCCCGCCAGAAAGCACGCATGCCGTCTTCATCCAGCTGCAGCAGTTCAGGCACGTCCAGGCCGGCCGAAAACAGGCCGGGACGCCCGGACAAAACCAGTGCCCGCGCGCCGTCAGCAGTTTGCTGTTTGATCGTGTCGGACAAAGTCTTGACCAGAGCCGGATTAAGCGCGTTGACCGGAGCGCGATCAAGCCGGATTTCGATCACCCCGTCAGGGTGAGGATGGATTTGCAGCATGGGGTTCTCCGATAGACGCTTGCCTGGGATAGCAGGTGCAGTTGAGCACCCAGTTACAACTTACATCATTGGCCGGATTGGCAACCGCTGTTGATCAGCCGGAGTCATAATATCGCAAAGCTCTCATCCCCCGTAAAACGCATGATGAAACACACCTTTTTCCCAGCTCTGCTCCTGCTGCTCACGCCGCTGCTTGCATTGGCAGATGCCGGCCTCGATGTCATCGACCCCTGGGCGCCCGAGGCGCCCCCGGGGCGGATGATGGCCGGCTTCATGGATTTGCACAATTCAAGCGATGCTCCCATCGTCCTGGTTGATGCGCACAGCCCGCAGTTCGGTCATGTAGAAATCCACACCATGGTCATGGACGATGGTGTGATGCGCATGCGCCGCCTCGAGGAATTGGTCATCGAGCCCGGAGAGACTGTCACTCTGGAGTCCGGCGGGCTGCACCTGATGTTCATCGAACCGCTGGATCGCCTCAGCGCCGGAGATGAAATCGCAGTTGAACTGATCGACGCTGAGGGCCGGCGATATGCGCTGAATACCGAAGTCCGGCCCCGCCATGGCTCGGGTATGGGCCACCGCTAGGAACATTTCTGACCCACCTCGAACCGGTAAGAACAGGGGCCG
>CAZUTZ010000193.1:0-5192 GCA_964623655.1 uncultured Wenzhouxiangella sp. | reverse complement strand
TCCTGCGCACGCGCAAGGCTTCCGTCATCAGCGCCGCACAGCAGCGCGAACCCGACAGCGGCACCGCACCGGCCGAGGTTCTCGGCGTCATCCGGCGGTGGAAAGACAGCTTCTGAGCTAGCTCCGGGCGCGCACCCTATAGACGCATCACGCAGAGGCGCGGAGACGCAGAGGTCGCAAGGGAAAAAGCGTTTTTCGGGATTGACTGTAGAACTAAGGCAAACCCTTCATTCCCTGCGTTCTCCGCGTCCCTGCGTCTCTGCGTGATGCTCATTCAAAGCCCGTGACGGCATTCCGCGCGTTGCTGCCGTATACTCTATCGCTTGATCGCGATAGAAGGATAAGGTCATCGACCTTGAACTGATCAACCGGCATTGCACCCTGTTCGCAGACGCCACGCGACTGCGTCTGCTGGCGCTGCTGGATCAGGAGGAGCTGACGGTGGCGGAGCTGGCGGACGCAACGCGTCTTGCCCAACCGCGGGTCTCCACCCACCTGGCCCGACTGCGCGAAGCCGGACTGGTCGCCGACCGTCGCGACGGTGTCTCGGTGTATTACCGTCTGGCTTCGGTCGATGAACAACCGGAACTTCATCAGCTCTGGAGCCTGTTCCGATCGCGCCTGGACGACGCACTGGTCTCCGAAGACGGCGAACGCTTACCTGAAGTGCTGCTCAAACGCTCCAGCGGACGCAACTGGCCGGATGCCGTTGCCGGCGACATGGAGCGCCATTATTCACCCGGCCGCAGCTGGGAGGCCACGGCGCGGGCCATGGTCCAGTTGCTGACCCCGGGCGCCGTCCTGGACATCGCCTCAGGCGACGGAGTCATGGGCGAGCTGCTGGCTTCGCGCGCGTCCAGCATTGATTGCCTGGACGTGTCGGAAAAGGTCGTCGCCGCCGGCAGCGAACGGGTGGCCAGCCTGGACAGCGTCCGTTTTCACCAGGGCGACATGCATGCCCTGCCCTTCGCCGACCAGCACTTCGATACCGTACTGCTGCTGCATGCCCTGAGCTACAGCGACAATCCGGGCCTGGCGGTTCGCGAAGCTGCCCGGGTGTTGAAACCGGGCGGACGAATCGTTTGCGCCACGCTCAACCGCCATCGCTACTCTGAAGTGGTACGCGCTTACGGGCATGTCAACCAGGGTTTCGAAACGGCAGAATTGCGCCGCTTTTTTGACGCCGCCGGAATCGCCACCGCCTTTTGCGGGATCACCTCGATCGAGCGCAGAGCACCGCATTTCAAAATCATCACTTTGCTGGCTGAAAAACCTGCACGGGACAATTCATCATGAGTCTGAAATGGCATCAACCGCACCGCGTTGAGCAGCTGGAAAAAGCGCTGGCCGAGCGCACCCTGGTGCTGGACGGCGCAATGGGCACCATGATCCAGGCTGCCGGCCTGAGCGAAAACGACTATCGCGGCGAGCGCTTCGCCGACCACGCAGACGACCTCAAGGGCAACAATGACCTGCTGGTTCTGACTCGCCCCGACCTGATCACCGACATCCATCGCCAGTTCCTCGAGGTCGGCTGCGACCTGATCGAAACCAACACCTTCAATGCCAATCGCGTCAGCCAGGCGGATTATTCGCTGGAAGCGCTTTCCGAGGAAATCAACCGGGTTGCGGCCGAACTGGCCCGCGCAGCCTGCGCTGAGGCCGAGAAAGCGGATCCCGATCGGCCACGATTCGTGGTCGGGGTCCTGGGACCCACCAATCGCACGGCTTCGATTTCACCCGACGTGTCCAACCCGGGCTATCGGGCAGTGACGTTCGACGACCTGGTCCAGGCCTACCGTGAGGCCGCGAAGGGTTTGCTGGACGGCGGCGTGGATCTCATCATGGTCGAAACCATTTTCGATACCCTCAACGCCAAGGCCGCGGTGTTCGCCGTGCAGGACGAATTCTCTGAGCGCGGCGCACGCTGGCCGCTGATGATTTCCGGCACCATCACCGACGCCAGCGGACGCACGCTGTCCGGCCAGACGCCGGAAGCCTTTTATTACTCGGTCGCCCACGCTCAGCCCTTTTCGGTCGGCTTCAACTGCGCCCTGGGCGCCGATCAGCTCAAAAGCCACGTGCGCGATCTGGCTCGCGTGGCCGACGCCCGCGTCAGCGCCCATCCCAACGCCGGCCTGCCCAACGAGTTCGGCGAATACGACGAAAGCCCCGAGGAGATGGCCAGGGTCATCAGGACCTATGCCGAAGAAGGTCTGATCGACATCATCGGCGGCTGTTGCGGCACCACGCCGGAGCATCTGGCCGCCATCGCCCGGGCCGTCAGTGATTACCCGCCCCGCCGCCGGAAGGAGGCTCGCGCAGCATGACCGGACCCATGCGCTACACCTGCTTGAGCGGCCTTGAGCCGCTGGTCATCACCCCGGAACTGGGCTTCGTCAACATCGGCGAGCGCACCAACGTGACCGGCTCGGCGCGCTTCAAGCGCCTGATTCTGGAAGAGCGCTATGAGGAAGCCATCGAAGTGGCCCTGCAGCAGGTCGAAAACGGCGCCCAGATCATCGACGTCAACATGGACGAAGGCCTGCTCGACGCCGAGCACGCCATGGTCACTTTTCTGAACCTGATTGCCGCCGAGCCGGACATCGCCCGCGTGCCGATCATGGTGGACTCTTCCAAGTTCAGCGTCATCGAGGCCGGCCTGAAATGCCTGCAGGGCAAGGGCGTGGTCAACTCGATCAGCCTGAAAGAAGGTGAAGAGGCGTTCCTGGAACAGGCCCGACGCATTCGCCGATACGGCGCGGCCGTGGTCGTCATGGCGTTTGACGAGACCGGCCAGGCCGACGAGGCCGGGCGCATGGTCGAGTGCCTGTCGCGCGCCTACAAGCTGCTCACCGAACAGGCCGGCTTTCCGCCCGAAGACATCATTTTCGATCCCAATATCTTCCCGGTCGCCACGGGCATCGAGGAGCACGACAATTACTCGGTCGAATTCATCACCGCGACCAAACAGCTGAAAAAGCGCTTCCCGCACAGCCACGTCTCGGGCGGGGTCTCGAACATGTCGTTTTCCTTCCGCGGCAACGACGTGGTGCGCGAGGCCATGCACTCGGTCTTTCTCTACCACGCCACCCGCGCCGGGATGGATATGGGTATCGTCAACGCCGGCCAGCTGGCGGTCTACGACGACATCGATCCCGAACTGCGCGAGATGGTCGAAGACGTGGTCCTCAACCGCCGCGAAGACGCCACCGAGCGCCTGCTCGAAGCCGCCGAACGCTACAAGGGCGACGGCAAGCGCGAGGAAAAAGACGAGGCCTGGCGCGACAAGCCGGTCGCCGAGCGCCTGAAATACGCGCTGGTCAAGGGCATCGACAAGCACGTCATCGAAGACACCGAGGAAGCCCGCCAGGGCCACGACAGCTCGCTGGAAGTCATCGAAGGCCCGCTGATGGACGGCATGAACTATGTCGGCGACCTGTTCGGAGACGGCCGCATGTTTTTGCCGCAGGTCGTCAAGTCAGCCCGGGTCATGAAAAAGGCCGTGGCCCATCTCGTGCCTTACCTGGAGCAGGAAAAAAAGGTCGGCGACAAGAAGGGCAAGATCCTGATGGCCACGGTCAAGGGCGATGTCCACGACATCGGCAAGAACATCGTCGGCGTGGTGCTGGCCTGCAACGGGTTCGATATCGTCGACCTGGGCGTGATGGTTCCGGCCGATAAAATCCTCGCTGAGGCGAAAAAGCACGATGTCGACGTCGTCGGCCTGTCCGGCCTGATCACGCCGTCGCTGGATGAAATGGTCAGCGTGGCCGAGGCCATGAGCCGAGAGGGATTCGAGCTACCGCTGATGATTGGTGGGGCGACCACATCGCGCGCGCACACCGCGCTCAAGATCGAGCCCAATTACCCGCACGGCGTGGTCTGGGTCAAGGACGCTTCGCGCTCGGTCGACGTGGCGCGCAAGCTGGCAACGCCGCGCAGTCGGCCGGAATTCCTGAGCGGAATTCGCGCCGACTACGAGGAATACCGCGAACGCGCAGCTTCAAAAAAAACGCGCAAACCATTGCTGTCTTTGGAAAAAGCCCGCGCCTCCCGCTTCCAGGCCGACTGGACCGACTTTCGGCCTGAAGCGCCACTCCAGCCCGGCATTCATCAGATCGACGCCTGGCCGCTGGACGACCTGGCCCGCTATATCGACTGGACGCCGTTTTTCCGGACCTGGGAACTGGCCGGACGCTATCCGGAAATCCTCGATGACGAGGTCGTCGGCGAAACCGCCCGCAGCCTTTTCAAGGACGCCCGGCAAATGCTTGATCGCATCATCAAGGAGCGCTGGCTGACCGCAAGCGGCGTTTGTGCACTGTGGCCGGCGGCGGCCGACGGCGACGACGTGCTGATCTACACAGACGAGTCGCGGTCACAAGTGTTGGAGCGCTTGGTGTGCCTGCGTCAGCAGGCCGACAAGGCCTCGGAAAATCTCTGCCTGGCCGACTTTGTCGCACCGGCGGATTCCGGTGTGCCCGACTGGGTGGGCGGCTTCGCCGTCACCGCCGGATTAGGCATCGAGAAAGCTGTAAAGAAACTGCCGGAACATGATGATTATGCAGACATCATGCTCAAAGCGCTGGCCGACCGGCTGGCCGAAGCCATGGCCGAAGCCCTGCACGCCAAGATGCGCCGTGAAATCTGGGGTTATGCCGCCGATGAGGATCTGGATAACGAATCCCTGATCGATGAGCAATATCGGGGCATCCGCCCGGCACCTGGCTATCCGGCCTGCCCCGACCACAGCGAAAAAACCAAGCTGTTTGAACTCCTCGATGCGCCCGGGCGCCTGGGCATGAAACTGACCGAGAATTTCGCCATGTTGCCCACCGCTGCGGTCAGCGGCCTGTACTTCGCCCACCCGCAATCCAAATATTTCGTCGTCGGAAAGCTGGGCCGCGACCAGGTCGAAGACTACGCGCAGCGCAAGGGCATTGAGTTTGAAACGGCCGAGAAATATCTGCGGCCAAATCTTGGGTATTGATTCAGGGACCAGGGGTCAGGGACCAGGGACCAGTTGGTCAGTGGCACGATGTGCCAAGTACCAAGTCCAAAAAAATTCTGCTCGAAATCAAATCCTGCCGCCAAGACCGATCACGACCCCCACGCCTCGTCCCTGGTCCCTGGTCCCTGGTCCCTGGCCCCTGATCCCTAAAAAATCACCAGATCAAATCATCCGGCAC
>CAZUTZ010000192.1:0-5195 GCA_964623655.1 uncultured Wenzhouxiangella sp. | reverse complement strand
AAACCGCCGGCGCACAGGGCTTCGCGCCGTTGCGGGCGCAAGCGCAAAACCTCCTTACGCACTCAGATCCGTTCTGACCGATCGACAGCAGCCCGGATACCTCGTCTCGCGCTGCGCGATTGCTCCAGTGGCGGGCGGGTGATGGTGGAGGGAGCGGCCGATTCTGCCGGGTTGTAGAGCGCTTCTTCCGGCAGCGAAGAAAACCGGAATTTCCGCACTCGGTTCGAGATTGAAAACTGACTTG
Organism: uncultured Wenzhouxiangella sp.; assembly: GCA_964623655.1. Classification (GTDB taxonomy): domain Bacteria; phylum Pseudomonadota; class Gammaproteobacteria; order Xanthomonadales; family Wenzhouxiangellaceae; genus Wenzhouxiangella. The sequence goes on along the minus strand of CAZUTZ010000192.1, from coordinate 4,951 downwards.
CGTCCTTCAGCCACCGATGTAAAACATCTGAATCTTTTCACGCTCCGGCGCCCCGGCAGCCGAGCGCAGTTCGCTGTAGCGATCGGACCGCTTGCGCCAGACCGAGTCGATGATAGCACCCAGTTCGTCTTCGTCGGCGCCGGCGCGCATCGGACCGCGCAGATCGGTGCCGCGACTGGCGAACAGGCAGGTATAGATGCTGCCTTCCGACGACAGCCGCACACGCGTACAGTCGCCGCAGAAGGGCTGGCTGACCGAGCTGATGAAGCCGATCTCGCCGGCGCCGTCGTCGAAGACGTAACGCTGGGCCACCTCGCCGCGGTAGTTGGCTTCGGCCGGAGACAGGGTCCAGCGCTCCTGCAAGCGCTCCAGAAGCTCGGCCGACGGCACCAACTGGCTTTCGTTCCAGTCGTTGAGCGTACCCACATCCATGAACTCGATGAAGCGCACCACCACGCCGGTCCCGCGAAAATGTTCGACCAGATCACAGGCCGTGTGGTCGTTGACGCCGCGCTGAATCACGGCGTTGATCTTGATCGGCTCCAGTCCGGCTTCGAGCGCGGCATCAATGCCCTCAAGCACCTGCTCCGCGCTGCCGCGGCCACCGCTCATCAGGCGAAACACCTCGGGATCCAGCGAGTCCAGGCTGACCGTGACCCGATCAAGGCCGGCCGCCTTGAGCGCCGCGGCGTGCTGCGGCAGCATGATGCCGTTGGTGGTCAGGGCCAGATCCTCGACGCCGTCAATCAGGCTCAGTTCTCCAACCAGATCGACCAGATCGCGCCGCAGCAACGGCTCGCCGCCGGTCAGGCGCAGCTTGGTCACACCGCGCTCGACGAACAGTTTGGCCAGGCGCACGATCTCTGAAAAAGACAGCCTCTCGTCCTTGTGCAGAAACTGAAAGTGGCGGTCGTACTGGTCTTCCGGCATGCAGTAAGGGCAGCGGAAGTTGCAGCGGTCCATGACCGAGATGCGCAGGTCGCGCAGCGGGCGCTGGCGGGTGTCCTGCAGCATCTTGAGCTTCAGGATGTTGTTGGGTGTCTCGCTCATTCCCCGAATGATTGAATTTTCATGACCCTCTAGCCTATCGCCCACGGCGCGAAAAATCCAGACCAGATTGGTCTGGTATTGCCTTTCGAAAGAGTCCATCGAAAAGAGAGCCTTCTTTCATGCGGTATTCATTTTCGGCTCAGAGGCCGTTCATGCCGCAGCCCTGGGGAGGTTAATTCGGACGGCTTAGAGTGTTTGGCGTCGGGACAGCCGTCACGCACGCAAACGAAATCATCGACCAACCCAAAAGGAGACTCAGACCATGCGTACCAAGATCACTCTGCTCAGCCTCGCCATCGGTGCAGCACTGGCCAGCCAGGCGGCCATGGCCGGTTATGGGGATCGCCAAAAGCTCACCGAGGCCGACGTCATGGCCGCCCAGCAAGCCTGGGGCGAAGCGCTGCTGCAAATCAGCCGCGACTATGCCGAAAACGGCATTGAACATGCTCGCAAGACCGCCGAGGCCACGTTGAATTCGGCCTATGCTTTCAACCACAGCACCGTGCTGTTCAATCCTACGCTGACCAGCGGTGAAACCACCTTCCGCATGACCCACGACGGCGCTCTAGCCTACTTTGTCGGCGGCTGTGAAAATTACCCCGACAGCGGCTTTGCGCTCAAGGGCTGGGAGTCTTTCGACATCCAGAATGCGGGCATGCTGATCAACGGCGACATGGCCATCTCCATGGGTCATGTGACGCTGACCAATGGCGACGGCGAGGTGACCAAGGTCGACAAGACCTGGGGTTTCCAGCGCTTCGACGACGGTGATCTGCGCATCGTTTTGCACCATTCTTCGCTGCCGTTTATGGGCAGCTGAGGCAGCAGGGCGACCACTGCCTTCAGCGCAGCGGTCTAATCGGGGCGGATGGCGGCTCGGAGCCTCATCCGCCTCTTTAATTTCCACCGAGCCCTCAACCGCCTGAGCCCGGGCCGTCAATCCCTGTCGGCCAAAACGTATCCCAGGCCGCGCCGCGTGCGGATCAGCCGGGGTTCACGGCCATCATCAATCTTTTTGCGCAGGCGCGCCATGTAGACATCGATGACGTTGGTCAATGGATCCTCGTTGATGCCCCAGACCTGGTTGAGAATGCGCTCCCGGCTCATGACGCGTTCCGGGTTGCGCAGCAGCATTTCGAGAATCTTCAGTTCCTTGGCGGTAAAGCGCAAAGATTCACCACCCCTGCTGGCGATATAGCGGTCCAGGTCCAGTTCCAGGTCGGCATAGCGCAGCACGTTGTCCTGACTCTGCGGCACGCGGTCACGCTGCATCACCGCGTCGATTCGAGCCAGCAGTTCTTCCAGGTGGAAGGGTTTGCTCAAATAGTCGTCGGCGCCGCTTCTCAGGCCCTTGACCCGCTCTTCGACCTCGGCCAGCGCCGACAGCATGAGCACGCGACAAGGCAGGCCCAGACTGCGAATTTCGGTGCAGATCTGGATGCCGTCGACGCCGGGCAGCATGCGATCGAGAATGACCAGGTCGGGTTCGGCGCGGCGAACATAGGCCAATGCGTCGCGGCCATCGGTCACCAACTCGGTGCGATGTCCTTCGGCCTCCAGGCCGCGGCGCAGAAAGTCGCCGACGCGCTGGTCATCTTCGACAATGATGATTTTCACGGCGGTGGGTCCTCAGGTTCAAAACACGGCAGCAGCAGGGTTACTCGGGCGCCGCGCGGTTGATTCGGTTCAAGCAGTATCTCGCCGTCGTGCGCCTCCATCAGGCTGCGCGCAATCGGCAGGCCGATGCCCAGGCCTTCAGGTCGCTGTTCGCGCGCTTCGCGGCCGCGAAAATGGCGCTCGAAAAGCTGGTCGGATTCATCCGGCTGTAGCCCCAAGCCCTGATCAATCAGCTCGATCTGTAGTTGGTCTTCCACGACCCGGCCACGCAACTCCAGTTGGTCGCTGCCGCACCTATACTGAAGAGCGTTTTCGGTGATGATGCGGCAAACCAGTTCCAGTTTGTCCAGATCGACCAGCAGTCTCCAGTCTCGGGCCTGTACCGGCTTTTCTGATGAACGCCCGATCTGCAGCGGCCAGACGGTCAGCGTCACCGGATGATGGTCGACCTGACGTCCGATGCGCTCGGCGAGGTGGGCGTAGACCGCTTCCAGCGTCTGGCTTTGCAAGCGGACCGACACCAGGGCGTGGTGGCCACGTCCCAGCATCAGCAGATCATCGATCCGCGAGTTCAACGCCCGGCAGCAGTCGACAATGTGCTCCAGGTTTTGTCGACGCTGATCGCCTTCAGGGCTCGAGCGCAGCGCCAGCTCAGCCTCGCCCAGAATGCTCGTGGCGGGCGTTCGCAATTCGTGCGAAATGTCCATGACGAAGCGCTGCTGACGCGCTTCGGCTTCCTGCAGCTGGGTAACGACTTGCTGCAGCTGCGCGGTGCGCTCGCTGACACGGTCCTCGGTTGCATCCTGGAGCTGGCGCTGCTGCGCCTCGGCCTGCTGCACCGCCCGCGCCATGCGGTTGAAACGCCGCGCCAGGTTGGCGAATTCGGTGGGGCCGGTTTCCGGAATGCTCTGGCTGTAATCGCCGCTGGCAACGCGATCGGTGCCGGCCAGCAGACGCTCCAGAGGCTGATTGAGGTGGCGGGAAAGTCGCGTACCCAGGGCAAAAAACAGCAACACGGCCAAGGCCACGGAAACCACCAGGCTGAGATAGGCCAGCCGCAGGGCCCGGCGCGCAGCGCTTTCGGCCTCCCCGGTGTGCCCTTGCTGCAGCACGATCGCGTCGTCCACCAGTTCGGCGATGTCGGTACCCTGGAACTTGTCGAACAGGACAATCAGCGTTTGCCAGCGCTCGGCGTCGGTTTGCAGGCGTTCGATCTCGCGCGTCTGCAGGCCATGCTGGAGGCTTTCGAGATTGCCGCGCAGCAGACCGATCTGTTGGAGCCTTTCGGTGCTGAGCTCGACGTCGGCCCGGCCATTGCGTACACCGGCGTCGGCCAGCGTCTGAAGGCGTTGCAGTTGCGCCAGCATGCGCATGAACAACTCGTCGCGCGGACCGGTCTCGCGCTTGTCGGTGATCAGGTACTCAGCCAGCCAGATTTTCAGGCGCTTGGAGTCGGCTCGGAACTCGAGCAATTCATTGAGCATCTGCTGCGATACCTGCGCGCGGTCAATGTGGCGATCGACCGAATCGAAAGCCCACAGGGCGATCAGGCTCTGGGCGACGATCATCAGCAGGAAGGCGCCCAGCGAGAGGATCAGGCGGCGGCGGTACATCAGGTCCGGCTTCCATCAGAAGCAGCCGCGATTACGCGATAAATCATCGGCGGCCGCTCCCGGGGCGTGCTGTCCTCACCAATCCGGAAATGTAAGCCCCGGAGCCCTAAAAAAGAAGCAAAAGGCGGTGAACGCGGACTAAAGTAGATATGAACCGCAGATGAAAGGGCGCCATTGAGCGACGCGACACTGCGCTTGCCGGCGCGTTATTCATCCCGACGTTTACCGCCTTTCTTGAGCTGTTCGAAGTAGGCCAGCTTCTCGCGCGCCATCACGCCGGCCAGAAGAATCAGCGCGATCAGGTTGGGCGCGGCCATCAGGCCGTTGAAGGTATCGGCAATATCCCAGACCAGCTCCAGCGCGCCCACCGAGCCGAGATAGACAAACACAAGGAACACGATTCGATAGGGAATCACCACTTTCTGGCCGAACAGGTATTCCCAGCTTTTCTCACCGTAAAAATTCCAGGTCAGCATGGTGGTGTAGGCAAAAAAGACGATGGCCAGCAGCACCACGTAGCCGCCCAGTCCGGGCAAGCCCTGGGTAAAGGCCGTACTGGTCAGCACCGCGCCGGTCAGCAACTCGCCGTTTTCGTCGACCTGGCCCAGCACGCCGGTGACCAGAATGACCAGCGCGGTCATGGTGCACACCACCAGGGTGTCGATGAACAC
>CAZUTZ010000191.1:0-5231 GCA_964623655.1 uncultured Wenzhouxiangella sp. | reverse complement strand
GTCCCTAAGCAATCACCACTCGAAAATCCGCCAGTGCGCCGGCCTGACCGGTTCCATATGGTCGTGGCGAGAGTCGAAGTCGCCGTCGCCGGTGGTGTCGATCAGGTAGTACGCGGGCCCGACGGCCGGGATGACGCGAACCATGAAAACCACGCCACCCACGGAATGTTCCTCGATGGTTCGGTCATCCTCACGCCGAATCCGCACTTCGGGCTCGATTTGCTCGGACCGATCCTGCACCGGCGGCGGCAGGGGATCGCGGATGGGCGGCGGCGGCAACACTTCGCGCGGCTCCTCGGCCAGGGCGGGCACGACCGCGGCCAAAGCCGTGGCGAATAAAAAAATGATGTTGGTGAGTTTCATCGCAGCCTTCTCATCCCTCCGATATTGGCCAAAAGTCTAGCAGAGCGGTTCGAGTCCGCCCTTCATTTGTTGGACCACTTTGCGCCGCGCCGATTCCATGGGCTCGGCTTTTGCACGGAGGAGGCTCTATGATGGTCAGTCTCGTCTTGCAAGCCCGTCGGATCACCCCTAAAGCCATGTCCGCTAAACCCAATCTCTGCCTGATTGATGGATCTTCCTACCTCTATCGCGCTTTCCACGCGCTGCCCAGCCTGAGCAACGCGGCCAGCGAGCCTACCGGCGCGATTTTTGGCGTGGCAAACATGCTCCGGCGTCTCTTGCAGGAACATACCCCTGAGCGGGTGGCCGTGGTTTTTGACGCGCCGGGCAAGAATTTTCGTCACGAGCTGTTTGCCGACTACAAGGCCAACCGTCCGCCCATGCCCGATGAGCTGCGCGCCCAGATCAAGCCGCTGCACGAGCTGATCGACGCCATGGGCATCCCCCGAATCATGGTCGATGGCGTGGAGGCCGACGATGTGATCGCCAGTCTGGTCGAGCAGGCCCGCTCAGACGGCCTGGATGTCCTGATTTCCTCCGGCGACAAGGACCTGGCCCAGCTGGTCGACGACCAGGTCGTGCTCGAAGACAGCATGCAGGGCAAACGCTACGACACGGCCGCCGTGACCGAAAAATTCGGTGTGGCTCCGGAGCGGGTCGGCGATCTGCTCGCCCTGACCGGCGACAGCTCCGACAATATCCCGGGCGTGGAAAAAGTCGGGCCGAAGACCGCGGCTAAATGGCTGAACCAGTACGGCAGCCTGGAGAAGCTGATCGATTCGGCCGACGAAGTGGGCGGCAAGGTTGGTGAAAACCTGCGCGCCGCGCTGGACCAGCTGCCCGTCTCGCGCGAATTGGTGACCCTGAAGTCCGATGTTGATACCGGCGTCGAGCTTGACGCGCTGGGTACTGCAAAACCCGACCGCGAGCGCCTGGTCGAGTTGCTGCGCCATTTCGGCTTTTCGACCTGGCTCAAGCAGTATCAGGAAGAGGGCGAATCCGTAAAGTCGCCGCAGTCGGCTGAACTCGAGGTCACTACCGTCACTACCGGCGCGCAGCTTGATGAGCTGCTAAAAGCCCTTAAAAGCGCCGATCTGGTTGCCTTTGATACAGAAACGACCAGCCTGGAGCCGCTCGAGGCCGATCTGGTCGGCCTGGCCTTTGCCACCGAGCCGGGCCGGGCCTGGTACGTGCCGCTGGCGCACGTCGACCAGGACACCGAGTTCAATGCCGACGAAGCGCTCGACGCCTTCCGGCCCTGGCTGGAAGACGTCGGCAAGCCCAAGCTGGGGCAAAACCTGAAGTATGACCTCAACGTCCTGCACCGCGCCGGCATCGAGCTGGCCGGCGTGGTCCACGACACCATGCTGGCCTCCTACGTGTTCAATTCGACCGCCACGCGCCACGACATGGACTCGCTGGCCGGGCGTTATCTGGGACGCCAGACCACCAGCTATGAACAGGTCGCGGGCAAGGGCAAGCAGCAGGTCACTTTCGATCAGGTGCCGGTGGCGACGGCTTCGGCCTATGCCGGCGAAGACGCCGAAGTCACTCTGGCGTTGCACAACCACCTCTGGCCCAAGCTCGAGGCGGAGAAATCACTCAGGACGGTGTACCAGGAACTGGAAATTCCCCTGATCCCGGTGCTGGCGCGCATGGAGCGTCTTGGCGTCGCCGTGGACTGCGATCAGCTGGATCTGCAAAGCCGCGAGATTGAAGAAAAACTGGCCGGACTGCAGGATCAGGCTTACCAGGCGGCCGGGCGCGAATTCAACCTCGGCTCGCCCAAGCAGCTCCAGGCCATCCTGTTCGAGGAACTCGAGCTGCCGGTCATTCGCAAGACGCCCAAGGGCCAGCCCTCGACGGCGGAAGATGTGCTGCAGGAACTGGCCGCGAACTATGAGTTGCCCGGCCTGATCCTGAAACATCGCAGTCTGGCCAAACTCAAGAGCACCTACACCGATCGCCTGCCGGAGAAAGTCTTCGCCGGCACCGGCCGGGTCCACACCCACTACCAGCAGGCGGTCACGGCGACCGGCCGGTTGTCGTCGACCGACCCGAATTTACAGAACATCCCCATCCGCACGCCCGAGGGCCGGCGCATCCGCAAGGCCTTCGTCGCCCCGCCGGGTTCGGTGCTGCTGGCCGCCGACTACTCGCAGATCGAGCTGCGCATCATGGCGCACCTGTCCGACGATGAGCGCCTGCTCGAGGCTTTTGCTGCCGGCGAGGACATTCACCGCGCGACCGCCGCCGAAGTGTTCGACTGCGCCATCGATCAGGTTCAGCCCGAGCAACGCCGCGCGGCCAAGGCGATCAACTTCGGCCTGATGTACGGCATGAGCGGCTGGGGCCTGGCCCGTCAACTGGAAATCGACCGCAAGTCGGCCGACGCCTACATCGAGCGCTACTTCGAGCGCTATCCCGGCGTGCGGGCCTACATGGACGGCGTGCGCAAGTCCGCGCGCGAGCACGGCTACGTGGAAACCCTGTTCGGCCGACGCCTGTGGACCGAGGAAATCCGCTCGCGCAATCCGGCTCGCCGCCAGGCCGCCGAACGCGCCGCCATCAATGCGCCAATGCAGGGCACGGCCGCCGACATCATCAAGCGCGCCATGATCGACGTCGATGCCTGGATCCAGGCCGGGCAGGTACCGGCCAAACTGGTCATGCAGGTCCACGACGAGCTGGTCCTGGAAGTCGAGGAAGCGGCCGTGGACGATGTGCGCGCGGCCGTGGTGGAAACCATGGCGGCGGCTGCGGAACTCAAAGTCCCGCTGCTGGTCGACTCAGGCGTTGGTTCCAACTGGGATGATGCGCATTAAGAGCCTGAAACTCCTGGTTTAATCAAAAAAAGTTGAAATTTTTTTACTGTCAGGGAAACTTTTTTCGAGAGAGGTCAGTCTGAGTAATCACCATGCGCATGGTTGGATTCGTCTCCCTCCCTAGGCGAATCCGCAAGGGTTCGGTTTCAGTCCCCAAACCGGATCCGACTCAAGGCCCCGGGTCCTCCCTCGCCCGGGGCCTTTCTTTATCTGCTCGAGCCTGATTCGCGCTTTCAACCTGCAATTGCTCGCGGGTTCTCTTAGAATCCCGTCACACTCCAAAGTGATTGATTTCTTATGTCTTTCAAGCAAATGATTCCGGGCCTGACCTGTGCAGGCCTGATGGCGCTTGCGCCAATGACCGCCGTGGCCGACGACACCGACGAATGGGGCGACCACCGGCTGGTGCCGCGTATCGACGGGAGCGAAATCATCACCTATCAGTTCACCGAACTCACTCGCGTCACTCTGACTTTCGGGCCGCGCGAAGACGGTGAATACCCCGACGCGCGTGAGTTCGAGGGCGAGCACACCCAGCTGACCTATCTGCTGGAAGAAGAAACCATCAGCACGCTGCAGGTCAAGCGTGCCTATCGTCAGGGGCTGGAAGATGCCGGTTTCGAGATCGATTTCGCCGCCAGCGGTCGCGATGAGTTCGGGCGCCGCTTCCATCGTTTCGATACCTTTGACCGCGATCGGCCCAGCGGCGTCAGCCTGCACACCCTCAACTGGCCCCGCAACCGATCGGACCGTGACATGCGTTTTCTGGCCGCCAGTCACACCGACGAAAAGGTCTACGTCAACGTGCTGATGTACAACAACCGTCAGGGTGACGGACAGCCGACCATCCGGGTCGACGTCATGGAGATCCCGGAAGAAGAAATGACGCTGACCATGGCCGCACCGGAGCCTCCTGAAGAGCAACCCACCGACCGCGATGAAATTGTTGCGGCGCATGATCGCGAGGATCTGAGTGCCGAGGAAATCGAGGCCGGGATCGTCGCCGAAGGGCGAGTCGCCGTGCGCGACATCCTGTTCGAGTTCGACAGCGCAGCGATCATCGACGAGTCTGCCGACGCCCTGGCCACGATCGCCGACGTGCTGGAAGACAACGCAGAGCTCGATCTGCTGATCGTCGGCCACACTGACAATGTCGGCGATTTCGAGTACAACCTCAATCTGTCCATGGAGCGCGCGCAGGCTGTTGCCAGCTGGCTGGAAGACCAGCACGGCATCGACGGCGATCGCCTGCAGTCGGCCGGTGCCGGCATGATGGCGCCTGTTGCCACCAACCGTAACGAAGACGGCCGTCAGCAAAACCGTCGCGTGGAGCTGGTCGAGCTTTGACCGGATACTGGGGGCCTGGTCGGTGCCACCGGTCAGGCCGCCTTGGGTCCGATCCGCCGGCGTTTTGCGCGTCGGACGACGGCCGGTGGCGGGGTACACTGGTCCAAGCCGATGATTAACATCCAGTCTGATGCCTGAAATCGTCATCCTCGCCGCCGGCGACGGCAAACGCATGAACTCGAGCCGGCCCAAGGTTTTGCAACCCGTGGGCGGACAGCCCATGCTGGCGCATCTTCTTGAGGCGGTTGGTCAGCTTGGGCCGGATGGAATCCGCCTGGTGGTCGGCGCTGGGGCCGATCAGATTAAAGATGCCCTGCCGCAGTTTTCCGGAGAATTTGTGCTCCAGGCCGAGCGGCTGGGCACCGGTCATGCCGCCCAGCAGGCGCTGCCGGCGATTGACCCGCAAACCCGGGTCCTCATCCTGCCCGGCGATATGCCGCTGATTCGAGCGCAAACGCTGGAACAGTTGCTGACCTGCCCGGCTGATCTGGCCGTTTTGAGCTTTGTCGCCACGGACCCGACCGGCTACGGCCGCATCCTGCGCGATGAACAGGATCGGGTGCGCGCCATCCGCGAGCAGCGCGACGCCAGCGAGTCCGAGCGCGCGGTGCGCGAGGTCAACAGCGGGGTCATGTGTGCGCGGGCCGGCGACTGGAT
>CAZUTZ010000190.1:0-5259 GCA_964623655.1 uncultured Wenzhouxiangella sp. | reverse complement strand
TGATGCCCTGGGCACAAAAGGTGCAGACCAGGCCGGCTCAGCCGAACAGGTTGGCCTGCGAGTCGGGCTGATTACGCCGCCAAAGCAGGCGCGTGGCGTGCGGGAACTCGGTATCGAGCTGAGCAGCAGCGCGCAGAAAAGGACGCTTGCCCATGCAAAAAACAATTTCATTTGGACCTCCAAACGGTCAACTACCACAGTGATTGGACCTGCCGGGACAAAAGCCCGAGCGGGTCAAAACATCAGGGTCGATTCGACTGGCGCTCAGGCCAGCGTGATGGTGGTCTGAATTGGAGGGGTGTGGGGATGGGCGGCACCCAGGGCTGCAGGCTTGCGACCAAGGTTGCCGCCGGTGCTGCATCATGCCGCACTTGGATTGATGACAGGGTGGCTCGACCGGCTCGGCGGAAACCTCGAAGATCGCGGGCTCGCCAGCCATGAGCATACCGGTTAGGAAAGGAAGCGCCCCACGAGAAAAAACACTGCGCGACCAGGCAAACGGCCGGCACCGCGGAGAACAGCGGCGAGCGGCGTTTCTTATAGCTGGTTTCGCCGGTGACCTTCAAGATCGTTGGTTTTCGAGGCGAGCGTTAAACTGGAGTGAAAAAATATCACAAGGCCGCGATTCCGTTCAACGTCGGAGTATGTGCCGGATTAATTAAAAAGGACGAACCCATGAAAGCCATTGGCTACACGAAATCCCTCCCCATTGCAGACGAAAAAGCGCTTGAGGAATTCGAACTGCCCAAGCCTGAACCCCGTCCCCGTGACCTGCTGGTCGAAGTCAGAGCCGTCTCCGTGAATCCGGTCGACGTCAAGGTCCGCACTAGAGTCGATCCGGACGGTGAACCCAAGGTGCTCGGCTTTGACGCGTCGGGCGTGGTTCGGGCGGTAGGCGCCGATGTCACGCTTTTCAAGCCGGGTGATGAGGTCTTCTATGCAGGCGCCATGGATCGGCCGGGTACAAACAGCGAGATGCATGTCGTCGATGAACGCATCGTTGGGCGCAAGCCCAAGCGTCTCTCGCATACCGAGGCGGCCGCTTTGCCGCTGACGAGCATCACGGCGTGGGAGTTGCTGTTTGACCGTTTCAGGATTCCGCAGGAGGGTGGAAAAGATCAGACGCTTCTTGTCATCGGCGGCGCCGGCGGCGTGGGCTCGATCCTGGTCCAGCTTGCTCGCGAGTTGACGGGCCTTACCATCGTCGCAACCGCCTCGCGGCCGGAGACGCGGGAATGGGTTGAGGCCATGGGCGCCCATCACATCATTGACCACCACAGAGACATCACCGAGCAGATCAGGGATCTTGACCTGGTGCCAACATACGTCGCTGGTCTGACCGGAACCGATCAGCACTTCCCCGCGATCGCTGAGATCCTGGCGCCACAGGGAAAATTCGGCTTGATTGATGATCCCGATCCCAAAGCGATCAACATCCTGCAACTCAAGCAAAAAGCGATCTCGCTCCACTGGGAGTTCATGTTCACTCGCTCGTTGTTTGAAACGCACGACATGATTGAACAGCACCAGCTACTCAACCGCGTCGCCGATCTGGTCGATTTCGGCCGCATCAAGACAACCGCGAACCATGACGCTGGAACAATGACGGCCGCGAATCTTCGCGAGGCTCACCGGCTCCAAGAAAGCGGCACGGCCATTGGAAAGACCATCCTCCGATGGTGAGAAAAATCGATTCGTAAGCTTTCCCGTTGGTGACACATCCAGCCGCATGGCGGTGGCAACGGTGATGATGGGGTGGGCGAACAGGCGGTCCATGACCCGCTGGCCTTTGCCGGTGTCGTGCCGGCCTCCGAACCCGATGGCGACCCGATTTTCTCGGATCGCTTCGAGCAGGTCCAGGCTCCTGGTCCTCACAACGGCTGCGCACCTTCGTTGAGAATCTCCAGGTAACTGCGGTAGGCAAACACGCGCTCGCGCTTTCGGCCGGTGATTTCGGTAACGATGCCCAAGCGTCGCAGGGCTTCGATGGCGCGCGCGGCGGTGGGGAAGGCGATGCCTAGTTGGTCGGCCAGGTCGTCGATGCGGGTCAGCGGGCGGCGGCGCAGGGTGTCGAAGACGCGCAATGCGTTCGGCGCGGCGCGGCCCAGGGTTTCGATTTGCTCGGCATCAGCCTTGAACAGCGCCAGCAGGCGGTGGGCAGTATCGACAGCCCCGGTGGCGGTTTGCTCAATGCCCTCGAGTACGAAGTCCAGCCAGCGCTCCCAGTCGCCGGTTTGGCGGACGCTGTCCAGCAGGCGGTAGTACTCCGCGCGATGCTGCTTGAAATACAGCGACAGGTACAGCAGGGGCTCGCGCAATACCCCGTCGTGATGCAGGATCAGCGTGATCAGAAGCCGGCCAACGCGGCCGTTACCGTCCAGAAACGGGTGTATGGTTTCGAATTGCACGTGGGCCAGCGCGGCCTTCAGCAATGCGCCAGGCGCGTCGGGGGCGTGCAGGAAGCGCTCCAGCGCGGCCATGCAGTCCTCAACCTGGTTTGCCGGCGGCGGCACGTATTGAGCGTTGCCGGGTCGGGTGCCGCCGATCCAGTTTTGCGAGCGGCGAAACTCACCGGGCAGCTTGTCAGCGCCCCGCCCGCGTGCCAACAACCGTGAGTGAATCTCGCGCAGCAGTCGGTTGCTCAGGGGAAAGCCCTCGCGCAGGCGCTTCAGTCCATGTTCCAGCGCGGCGATATAGTTGGAAACCTCAACCACGTCGTCGAAGGGCACCCCGGGCTGCTCGTCGAGCTCGAACAGGAGCAGGTCGGACAGCGACGACTGGGTGCCTTCAATTTGACTCGATAAGACGGCCTCGCGCCTGACGTAGGAATAAAGGAACAAGTCCGGATCCGGCAATAGAGCGGTAATGGCGTCCAGCCGGCCGCAGGCCAGAAGAGCGCGTTCCAACCGCTGCTGCCGTTCCGGGCCGATGTCCAGCGGAGGCTCTGGCGGTAGCGGATGGGGCACAAAGGCGCGCACCGTCTCGCCGGCGCTGCTGCTCTCGCTGTAGATTCCGGTCAGTCCGCGCTGCATGGCTCAACCCGCTGCTTTCGGCCGCGTAAATAGCAACGTTCGCTATTAACAATTATGGTGTATTATGTTAACAGCGTCCACAGTAGAATCTTGCTGCTTTTGTGAGTTCAGCCATCCCCCAGGCTGACTGCCAGCTCGGGCACCCGTGGCTGAAACTGCTTCAATGTCCCGAACAGTCCATCCACCACGTTTTCTCTTCCGGCAAACAATGCCTCCGGCCCCTCACTATGAAGGGCGCTGAACGGCGCCTCATACAGCGCCTTGGGCTCGATTGCCCCGTTCCGGCTCAGCTGGTCGATGATCAGTTCGACAAACCGGATCTGCCGAGCGGACAGGCTTTCATCGCTCAGGAATTGCGAGAAGGCGGCTTGGACTGCGGCGCGGTCCATGCCGACCAGTGAACGCACAAAATGCACCAGCGACGGTGCCTGGCTGCGGGCCAGCAGGTCGGTCAGCAGGGTTTCGCCTTGCTCCTCGCCGATCTGGACCAGCATGGTCTGCAGTTCTTCCAAGTTCTTTGAGGTCAGTGGCTGATTGGTGCGCAGGCGCTGGATGACGATGTTGTCCAGGTGGGCCCTGAGGTACTCCCGAACCTTCTTCTCGTACTGCGCGCCGGTCATGCGCGGCATGGGGATGACTTCACCGTCGCGAATGCCCAGGATGTCGTCTTTGAGGTTGGAGTAGACGACAGTGCGCTCTTTACGGTCGATGAACGGCACCAGCCCGCGCACCCGCCGGCGCATTTCCTCCAGCAGGTCCAGGTTCATACCTTCCCAGAATTCGGGATTCTGGATGCCCTGGAGGTAGTCTGCTTGGCTGGCCACCGCCGGAATCGCGGTCTTGTCCTCCAGCAACTCGGCGACCTGCACCACCCGTTGCCGCTGCTTCTCGTACAGGTTCTGGTTGCCCTCCAGCAGCGCCAGCTGCATCTTCAGCGCGGTGAGGTCAAACAGGCGGGACTCGACATCGTCGGTCTCCAGCTGGCTGGGCAGGGCAGCCAGGCGCTGGCTCAGTTCCTGCCGGTCTTGGTCACCAAGGGCTTCCCAGGCTTCGCGCTTCTGGAACCGCTCGATCGCCTCCAGATGCATCCGCACAATGAAGTTGTCCCGGTTCATGGCCGCGACCTCGGCGTGGAGCTGGTCGGCCAGGCCGATTTCCAGCTCCAGCCCGTCGTCCCGGTCCGGGTCGTTTTGTAGCTGGCTCAGCAGATCGACGCGGGCGCGGAACAGGCGGGTGGCCAGCGGCACGCCGCCGCTGCCTTCGATGCCGTCCGGGTTCTCCTTGAAGAAATCAAAGTTGTAGCAGAAGTCGAAGACCCGGAAATCCTCCTTGTCCATGCCGGGCCCGAACAGGTTCGGGCACAGCCGGGTGCCGCGGCCGATCATCTGCCAGAACTTGATCTTCGAGTACACCGGCTTGAAGAACACCAGGTTGACCACCTCGGGGATGTCGATGCCGGTATCGAGCATGTCGACCGAGATGGCGATGTGCGGCGCCTTGTCGGCTTGCGAGAAGTCGTCGATCAGGCTCTGGGCATAGGTGGCGTAGTTGTCGATCACTCGGGCGAACTGGCCCTTGTATTCCGGGTAGTGGTGATTGAAGCGCTCCTCGATGTAGGCAGCATGGTCGTGGTTGCGGGCAAAAATGATGGTCTTGCCCAGCCGATCTCCGCCGGCCACCCGGTAGCCTTGCTCCATCAAGTGCTGGAGCGCCTTGTCAACCGTGTCCTGGTTGAACAGCCAGCTGTTGATAGCGGCCGCGCTAACCTTGCTCGGCAGGGTCTCCTCGTCCACATCGTCGCCCCAGTCCAGGCTCTCCCAGTGGGCTTTTTCTTCCTCGCTCAACGAGTCGTAGTCGATGCCCTCGCGCGGGAAGCGCAGATCCACCTGCTGCACCCGGGGCGGAACCAGATAACCGTCGCTGACCGCCTTGCCCAGTTCATAGGCGTCCGTCGGCACGCCCGGCTCCAGGTCGAAGAGCTCGTAGGTGTTGCGGTCGACCTGCTCGCGGGGCGTAGCGGTGAGCCCGACCAGCAACGAGTCGAAGTAGTCGAAGATGGCCCGGTACTTCTGGTAGACCGACCGGTGGGCCTCGTCGATGATGATCAGGTCGAAGTAGCCCACGCCGAAGCGCGACTCTCCGCGGCCCTCGGTGGTCTTTTCGATCAGCCCCATCATGGTCGGGTAAGTGCAGACATACACCCGCCCGTCGGTGTTCTTCTCGGTGA
>CAZUTZ010000189.1:0-5279 GCA_964623655.1 uncultured Wenzhouxiangella sp. | reverse complement strand
CTCCGGGTCGCGCTGGGTCAACCGGCGCTGGGCGGGCAGCTGCCGGAATTGACGCCGTGGTTGATCGACCTTGAGCGCGAAACGGCGCCCGACGCGCGGCGCGCCCTCCACATGGCCGCACCCGATCAGCTCATGGAGGAAGCCGCGCAGGCTCCGGTTCTGACCGGTACCGAAATGGCCGCGGTGTTCGACATACCGGGTCGCAACCGGGTTGCCGGCGACAACGCGCCCAGGCGTTTCGTGCTGGCCGAGCACGCGCTGGCGGTGGACCTGAGCGCGCGGGCCGTGCCGCGGGAGCAGTCGCGGGCCTGGTTGTTTGCCGAGGGTGATTACGCAGGCGAAGCCTGGCTGCCCCCGGGCCGGGTGTCGCTGTTTCAGGACGGTGCCGTGGTCGGCCGGACCCGGTTTGACGGCCTGGCGCCGGGCAGCGCCTTGTCCGCCAGTTTCGGGGTCGCCGAGCGGGTTGAAGTCAGCCGCCGGCTGGTGCGCGATGTGCGCGGCCGGGAAGGCGTCGTGCGTCGATCCAACCGGGCCGAGCGCGAGTATGAGTTCGAAGTGACCAATCGTTATTCACGCGCGCTGGAAATCGTGATCATCGACCAGCTGCCGGTGGCTCGCGACGAGCGGATCGAGGTCGAACTGACCAGCGGGAGTCGCAGCCCGGATGTGCGTGATTTCAATGACCAGCCGGGCGTGGTGGCCTGGCGCGACGAATACGATCCGGACCAGAACCGTCGGTTTAGCTTCGGCTACCGGGCGATTTTCCCGCGCGATTTCGAGGGCCTGATCGGCTGGTAGTGCGCCCCGTCAGGCCGGCAGTTCAATCAGCCGACCGCCGCCGATGGCAAAGCACCGCTCGACCGGAAAATCGGGCTCGGTCATCAGGCCGGTAAAGCGGCCGAAGGCCGGCAGGACCAGGTGGTTTTCGCTGAGCAAGAAAGCGGGCAGACGCAGGCGCTGCCGGCGATCCTTGATCACGGCGCCCGGATGCAGATGGCCCGAGACGCCGGCCTGGTTCTGCGCATCGCTCCAGTCGTGCACCAGGCGCAGTCCGGCCAGATCCAGCCAGGGCCGATGACCGTCGATCTTCCAGGCCGCCAGCCAGGGTGCCAGCGCCCGATCATGGTTGCCCAGAACCAGGTCGATCTGGAGCTGTTGGTGACCGAGCCGCCAGCGGGTGATCTGCTCCGGCCAGGCGTCGTCCGCGCGCGGCGGCGCGTGGACCCAGTCGCCGAGCACGATCAGGCGTTCAGAACCGGTCTGGTCCAGCAATGCGTCGATCCGCTGCAAATCAGACGCCAGCACGCCGGCCGGCACCGCCATGCCTGAGGTGCGGAAAACCTGGTCCTTGCCCAGATGGGCATCCGCGAGCAGCAGGGCGTTTTGCGCCGGCCAGTACGCCGCCCGCTCCGGCAACAGTTCGATGGGATGACCGGCTAGCCGAATGGTCGTCATTCGGACGCAACTTGTCGGGCGCTTTTGCTGCCAGAGGCCCTGGCCGGCCGGTCAATGCGCTTGAGCATGCGCTCGACCCGGGCCTGGAAATCCTCGGTGCTGAGCTGCCCGCGCAGCCGATCGGCCCAGAGCGGAAAAGACAGCGGCGTCAGCCGGTCAATCCGGCGAATCAGAATGTGCCGATGGTCGATGTCCTCCAGCGTGGCGCGCAGGCGCGAGAGTTCCATTTCGGCTTCCAGCACTTCGGTTCTGGCCTGGGTCAGCAGCAGGTTTTCCGGGTCGTGATCGCTGAGCATGTCGAACATCAATCCGCTCGAAGCCTGCAGCTGGCGCGCGCGTTTCTGCCGGCCTGGATAGCCTTGAAAGACCAGGCCGGCGACGCGGGCGATATCGCGAAAGCGGTGTTTGGCCATCTCGGCGGCGTTCAGGCTGGCCAGGATGTCCTGGTCCAGATTCTCAACGCTGAGCACGCGGCGCAGCAGCGCCTCATCCAGATTGAGCGCCTCGTCGCTGACCAGCTCGATGCCGTAGTCGTTGACCGTCATGGAAAAACTGCGCGGATGATCCTGGGCCAGGCGCCAGGCCAGCAAGGCTGCAAGGCCCTCGTGAACCAGGCGTCCGGCGAAGGGGTAGAGAAACAGATGGGCGCCGTCGCGGCTTTCGGTCTGCTCGACCACAAGCCGGTCGGGCCCGGGCAGCGCGGACTGAATCGACTGCTGGGAAAGCAGGGCCTCGATGGCGTGCAGATCTGCAGGGAGCGCATCGCCGCTTTCGGCAAACAGCTCGAGCATGGCGTCGGCCAGCAGGGTCGATAGCGGCAGTCGTCCGCCCGCCCAGCGCGGCACGGAGGGCCGACCGGCCTTGCCCAGCCTGACATAGGCAATCATGTCGCGAATGCGCTCCAGCCTGAGCAGGCGGCCGGCGAAAATGAAATGCTCGCCGGGCTGGAGCCGGGTCAGAAAGCGCTCCTCGATCTGGCCCAGCGAGCCGCCCTTGACGAACTTGACCTGCAAATGCCCGTCGGCACTGATGGTGCCGACCGACATGCGGTGCATGGCGGCAATGCGGCGGTCGGTGACCCGGTACAGGCCGTCCCGCTCGACCACGCGCTGAAAGCCCGGATATGCCTTCAGCGCCGGACCGCCGCGGGTAATGAAGTCCAGCAGCCACTGCCAGTGGGTGTCGCTCAAGTCCTGATAGGCATGGGTGTCGCGCAGCTCGGAGCGCATGGCCTCGGGCTCGAAACCGCCGCCCAGGGCGCAGCTGACCAGGTGCTGCGCGGCCACATCCAGGCTGCCGGCCAGCGGGGTGCGGGCCTCGATCCGGCGGCGCTCGACCTGGCGCCGGGCGGCGGCGATTTCCAGGATTTCCAGGGCGTGGGTGGGCACGCAAAGCAGACGCGAGACCTCGCCGGGCCGGTGCCCGGAGCGGCCGGCGCGCTGGATCAGGCGGGCGATGCCCTTGGGGCTGCCAACCTGGATGACCTGGTCCACGGGCGAGAAATCAACGCCCAGATCGAGGCTGGAAGTGGCCACAATGCAGCGTGCCCGACCCTCGCGCACGGCCGACTCGGCCGCCAGGCGCTGGGCGCGGTCGATCGAGCCGTGGTGCAAAAAGACCTGATCCGGCCACGGCACCACCGACTCGACGGCCTGGAACCACAACTCGGCCTGCGAGCGGGTGTTGGTGAACAGCAGCGTTGAGCGGGCCTGATGGATGGCCTTCAGCACGCCAGGCAGTTGATTCAGGCCGGTCCGGCCGGCTTGCGGAAAGCGCTCGATTTCAGGCGGCAGCAGCGTGTCGACTTCAATGCGGCGATCTACATCTCCGGCGATCAGCGCTCCCTTCCGCTTCGGCCCCAGCAGCACCTGCATGGCCTGATCGACATTGCCCAGCGTGGCCGACAAGCCCCAAAGCCGCAGATCCGGATTCAGCGCCCGCAGCCGGGCCAGGCCCAACTCCAGCAACACGCCGCGCTTCGAGCCCAGCAGTTCGTGCCATTCGTCGACGATGACCGCCCTCAGGCGGCCCAGGCGCCGGGCGCTGTCGGCGTAGGAAAGCATCAGGGCCAATGATTCCGGCGTGGTCACCAGCGCCGGCGGCGGGGTCTTTTTCTGGCGAGCACGCTGGGCGCTGCTGGTATCACCCGTGCGCAGGGCGACTTCCCAATCGAGATCCAGATCGGCCACGGCCCGGTTCAGGTTGGCGGCGGTGTCTACCGCCAGCGCGCGCAGCGGGGTGATCCAGAGATAGCTCAGGGCGCCCGGGGGCTTGTTCCTGGACTCCAGCAGCGGCCCGCCCCAGGCGGCCAGGGTCTTGCCGGAGCCGGTCGGGGCATGGATGAGCCCGGAATGGCCGGCCGCATAAGCCGCCCAGGCCTGGCGCTGGAACTCGAACACCGGCCAGCCGCGCCGGTCGAAAAGCGCCTCGATCGCGTTCATGCGCGGCGCTGATCGTCGAGCAGGCGCTGCAGGTCCTCCAGGCGATCCGCGTCGCTGACGGTCAGGTCCTCGCGCCAGCGATGGATGCGCGGAAAACGCAGGGCAATGCCGGATTTGTGCCGGGCCGATGCCTGGATGCCCTCGAAGGCGAGTTCGAACACGTGCACCGGTTCGACCGACCGCACCGGCCCGAAGCGCTCCCGCGTGTGGTTGCGGATCCAGCGGTCGAGGCGGTCGATTTCTTCCTGCCGCAGGCCGGAATAGGCCTTGGCCACCGGCACCAGGTCCTCACCGTCGTGAACGGCAAAGGTGTAGTCGGTGAAAAGCCCGGAGCGCCGGCCGTGACCCGGCTGGGCGTAGAGCAGCACGCCGTCGAACGTGTAGGGCTGGACTTTCCACTTCCACCAGTCGCCGCGCCTGCGCCCGACCTGGTAGGGCGAGTTCAGGCGCTTGAGCATCAGGACTTCGACGCCGCGCCGGCGCGAGTCATCGCGAAGCGGCTCCAGGTCCGACCAGTTCTGGAAACTGACGGGCGGGGAGCGCAGCAGTCCGTCAGCAGCGGCCAACGCCTGCTTGAGATACGCCAGGCGCTCGGCCAGCGGCGCCTGGCGTGCGTCTTCCCCGTTCCATTCCAGGCAGTCGTAGGCCAGGAAGGCCGCCGGCGCCTTGGCCAGCGTCGTCGCCCCCGGCTTCCTGCGGCCAATGCGCTTTTGCAGCACCGCAAAGGTGAGCGGCTGATCGTCGCGCCAGGCCAGAATCTCGCCGTCCAGCACCACGCCGTCGGGCAGCGTTTGAGCGGCTGCTTCGATCTCGGGAAAGCGTCCCTCCATCAGTTCCTCGCCGCGCGACCAGAGGTAGGTCTGGCCCCCGCGCCGGATCAGCTGAGCGCGGATGCCGTCCCATTTCCATTCGGCCTGCCACTCCCCGGCCGGCCCCAGGCTGGCCGGCTCGTCTTCCAGCGGTGAGGCGAGGAAGAACGGGTAGGGCGTGGCGTTGTCAAGATCATCATCCGAGGCCGGTGCGATCAGGGCCTTGAAATTATCCGCCGTGGGCTGCCAGCGGCCCATCAGGCGGTGGGCGATCAGGGTGGAGTCGACGTCGGCCACGGTGGCCAGCGCGCGGGTGACCAGGCGCTTGGACACGCCAACCCGAAAGCCGCCGGTCAGCAGCTTGGTGAACAGGACGCGCTCGCTGCCGTCGAGTTGCCGCCAGAGCGCCATGACCGCGTCACGACGCGCTTCGTCGTCCAAGGTTGTGAGCGGCTTGATGCGCTGTTCGACCAGTTCGGCCAGACCCAGGGCGCTGGCCTCGCCCGAACCCGGCGGCAGCAGCAAGTGCATGGTTTCGGCCAGATCGCCGACCTGCTCGTAGCTTTCCTCGATC
>CAZUTZ010000188.1:0-5308 GCA_964623655.1 uncultured Wenzhouxiangella sp. | reverse complement strand
TGGAGATCTGAGCGATGGCGGATCGCGACCCCGTCCAGCTCCCCAAGCATCTGGCGATTGTCATGGACGGCAATGGCCGCTGGGCGCTGGGCCGCGGCAAACCGCGTTCCTACGGCCATCAGGCCGGCAGCACG
The DNA here is from genome assembly GCA_964623655.1 of uncultured Wenzhouxiangella sp. Lineage (GTDB taxonomy): Bacteria > Pseudomonadota > Gammaproteobacteria > Xanthomonadales > Wenzhouxiangellaceae > Wenzhouxiangella. The sequence continues at coordinate 5,174 of CAZUTZ010000188.1, read as the reverse complement.
GCCCTTAAACGCACCATCGAGGCCGTCATGCGCCGGCGTATTCCCGTGCTGACCGTTTTTGCTTTTTCCTGCGAAAACTGGCGCCGGCCACGGGCCGAAGTGCGCAAGCTGCTCGACCTGTTTCTCAAGGCGCTGAACAAGGAAGTGCGCGAACTCGACGAGCACGGCGTTCGGATCAACTTCATCGGGGACCGCTCGGTCTTCAACCAGACGTTGCGCGAAGGCATGGCACAGGCCGAGCAGCGCACCTGCGGCAACACGGCCCTGCAGCTGAACGTGGCCGTCAACTACAGCGGACGCAGTGACATCACTGCCGCCGTCCAGCGCATCGCCGCGGCCGCCGCAACGGGCGCTGTGAGTGTCGAAGACCTGACCGAGCAACGCCTGCAGCAGGAGCTGACCCTTGCCCACCTGCCGCCGCCGGATTTGTTCATCCGTACCGGCGGCGAAAAGCGCCTGTCGAATTTCCTGTTGTGGCAGATTGCTTATTCGGAGCTCTATTTTTGCGACGTGCTTTGGCCTGATTTCGGGGCCGAAGCGCTCGAAGCGGCTTTGATCGACTATTCCAGCCGCGAGAGGCGTTTTGGCGGATTGAGCCAGATTCGGGTCCGCAGTGCTTAAAACGCGGGTCGTGACCGCCGTGGTCATGATCGCGGTCGCCCTGGCCGCGCTGTTTCTAGCCCCGCCTCCGTTGTTTGCCACCCTGTCGGGCCTGTTGCTGCTCGGGCTGGGCGGCTGGGAAGCCGGCCGCCTGGCCGGAATCGACGCCACCCGCCAGGCCCCGGTATTTGCCGCTGTATTGCTCGGCGTGGGCGCAGGCGTATTCCTGCTAGCCGACGCGACGGTCTATCACGGGCTGCTGCTGCTTGGCGCCCTGGCCTGGCTTTTGCTCTTGAGCTGGCTGACCCGGCCGCTTGCCGGCAGCGCTCTACGGACGGTCAAACTGGGACTGCTGGGAACGGTTTTGCTGGGTGCCTGGCTGGCCATGATCATGCTGCAGCAAAGCTCGGCATGGCTGGTCGTGATGGTGATCGTGATTATCGCTGCGGCCGACATCGGCGCTTATTTCACTGGCAGGACCATCGGCGGACCCAAACTGGCACCGTCGATCAGTCCCGGCAAAACCGTTTCCGGCGCCGTGGGTGGGCTGGTGGCTGCCGCGGCGCTCGCCGCGTTGGCCGCCGTTGTCATCCCCGGGGCGCCTTTCGGGCCGCTGCCGGCCGCCGTGATCGGGACGACGCTCGGGGTGCTGTCGATCGGCGGTGACTTGTCGATCAGCCTGCTCAAGCGCCAGCGCAAGCTGAAGGATTGTTCGGCTGTGTTTCCCGGCCATGGCGGCGTTCTTGATCGCTTTGACAGCCTCGGTGCGGCCCTGCCGTTTTTTGCTCTGGCCTGGCTATGGTGGGGACAGTGAGCGAACCAATTGCCCACGACGTTGCCCATACAATACTGGCGAGGTCGGGCCGCTGGTCCACTGCTTCTGGCCGGATTCTGCCCGGCGTTGTGATTTTCGACTAAAAGTCAAAACTGCGAATGGAATTTCTCGGACCCGTTTTCTGGTTGCTGGTCGCTCTCGGGCTGCTGGTCACCTTTCATGAGTTTGGCCACTTCTGGGTGGCTCGCCGCTGCGGTGTTCGAGTACTGACTTTCTCGGTCGGCTTCGGTCGCGCACTATGGTCTCGCAAAGCTCGCGACGGCGTGGAATATCGCGTCGCAGCCATCCCGCTGGGCGGCTATGTGCGCATGCTCGACGAACGCGAGAACGAGGTAGCGCCGGCAGAGCGCGACCAGGCCTTCAACCGCCAGCCCCTTGGACAGCGCGCCGCGATCGTGGCCGCCGGCCCGGCTTTCAACCTGATTTTCGCGCTTGCTGCATTCTGGCTGATGTTTTTTGTCGGCGTTGCGGAAACGCGACCGGTCCTGGGACCGACCACCGGCCTGGCAGCCGAGGCCGGTCTGGACGAAGGGGACATGATCACGGCCGTCAACGGCCAGCGCACGGAATCCTGGACGCATGCCCTGATCGGACTGATGACGCCGGCCCTGGACCGGCGCAGCGTTGATGTCGAAGTCGAGGATCGAGACGGACAACGGCGCACCGTTCAGCTCAGCCTGGACCAGCTCGGTGCTGACTTCAACGAGGAGCGAACGCTGGAATCCATCGGCATGCAGCCCTGGCAGCCGAGACTTCCGCCGCTGATCGGCGAGGTGGTGGCCGGCACGCCGGCCGAATCGGCCGGCCTGCAGGACGGCGACCGGGTGGTGAAGATCGGCGATGAGTCAGTCGAAGACTGGCGCGATATTGCCCGCCTGATTCCGCTCAAGGCCCTGGATGAAAACCAGGAGCCGCAAACGCTGGCGTTCAGAATCGAGCGCAACGGTCTGGAACTGGACAAGCAGATTGACGTCGAGATTCAGCAGGGCCGCCCCGTCATCGGCATCCAGGCTCCGGAGGCCGACGCCAGCGCCCAGGAAGACATCGACCGGGCCTTCGTCGTACTGCGTTACGGGCCGCTCGAAGCGGTTCCGCAAGCCGCGTCGGAAACCTGGCGGCTGACCACGGCCACGCTCGGGATTCTGGGTCGGATGGTCACCGGATCGGCCTCTCTGAGCAATCTGTCCGGACCGATCACCATCGCCCAGATGGCGGACTCCTCGGCGCGGCTGGGCCTGTCGCGCTTTTTGTTCTTCCTCGGCCTGATCAGCCTGTCTCTGGCCATTATCAACCTTTTGCCCATCCCGATGCTGGACGGCGGCCACCTGTTGTATTTTCTGATCGAATGGATCAAGGGCTCGCCGGTTTCCGAGTCGACCCAGATCGTGGGTCAATACATCGGCCTGTTCATGGTCATCGGCCTGATGAGTGTGGCGATATTTAACGATATCTTACGATTGATCCCCTAAACTGCGGCGCCTTGTCTGGGGTGTCACGGGAGCCAAAAACGGAACGTATTACATGAATCGATTGTGCCTTCTGCTGATCGCGCTGCTGTTTGCCAGCCATGCTGCGGCCGACAGCTTCGAGATCACCGACATTCGCGTCGAGGGCCTGCAGCGTATTTCCGAAGGCAACGTCTTCAGCTTCATGAATCTGGAGGTCGGCGATACGCTCACCCCCGCTCTTTCGCGCAGCACCATCCGCGATCTTTATCGCACCGGGTTTTTCAACGACATCAGCCTGGCGCGGGAAAACGGAACCCTGGTGATCGAGGTCGAAGAGCGGCCAGCCATTTCTGCCATCAGCATTACCGGTAACCGCCAGATCTCGACCGATGATCTGATGCCGGCCCTGGCCAGCATCGGCATTGCCGAGGGCGAAATCTTCGATCAGCTCAGCCTCGACCGGGTGCGCCAGGAAATGGTGCGCCAGTATTTCGGCCGCGGCCATTACGCGGTCGACGTTGACATGCAGGTCAATCGACTGGATCGCAACCGGGTCAGCCTGGCGATTGTCATCGAGGAGGGCCGCCAGGCCCGCATCCGCCACATCAACATCGTCGGCAACGAGTCTTTTTCAGAAAGCGAATTGCGCTCGGACTTCGAATCGCACACAACGCGCGGTCTGTTCTTCTGGCGGGGTCGCAATCAGTACACGCGCGAAAAACTGTCCGGTGATCTCGAGGTCCTGCGCTCGTTCTACCTGGACCGCGGCTTCATTGATTTCTCGATCGAATCGACCCAAGTCTCCATTGGTCCGGACAAGCAGGATATCTTCATCACCGCCAATATCCGCGAGGGTGAAGTTTTTACCATTGACGACGTCGTCATCACCGGTGATCTTGTTTTGCCGGAGTCCACGCTGCGTCAGCTGATCACGGTCGAAACCGACCAGCCGTTTTCCCGGCGGGATGTCGAACAAAGCGTCGACAACATCTCGGCCATTCTGGCCAACATCGGCTATGCCTTCGCCAACGTCAATCCAGTCCCGCGAATCGACCGCGACACTCAGCAAGTCGAAATCAATTTCTTCATCGACCCAGGCAAGCGCGTTTACGTGCGGCGCATCGAGTTCCAGGGCAATACGCAGACCAAGGACGAAGTGCTGCGCCGCGAGATGCGTCAGTTCGAAGGGGGCTGGTTTTCGCAGGCCGCGCTGGACCGCTCCCGCCTGCGTATTCAGCGCCTCGGTTTTTTCGAAAACGTCAACGTCGAAACCACGCCGGTCGACGGCACTGAAGACCAGATCGACATCCTGATCAGCGTTGAGGAACAGCCCTCCGGCAGCTTTCAGGTCGGTCTGGGCTACTCACAAATCCAGGGGCTCATTGCATCCATTTCAGTCGATCAGGAAAACTTCCTGGGATCGGGCCGGCGCGTTGGTTTTTCGGTCAGCCGCAGCCGCATCCTGACCCAGATCGGCATCAACTACACCAACCCGTTCTACACCGACGACGGCGTCTCGCGAGGATTCTTCCTGCGCTACACCGAGTTCGATCAGGGCCGGGCCAACATTTCGTCATTTTCGACCAGCCAGGCGGCTGGCGGGGTGAACTTCGGCTTTCCCATTACCGAGCAGAGCTTCCTGCGCTTTGGCGGCTCGGCCCAGCGGGTCGATATCAACCTGCCGGCCGAGTTGGTCGTCAACCCGGACGACCCGGAAGGCCCGCCGATTTTCCGCATTCCGGCCAGCCGGCCGCTGGGCATTTCCCTGGACCGGGACGGCGACGGGTTCCTGTCTCGCAGCGAGCGACGCGTCACGACCTATCGGCTGGATGCCACCTGGTCGCGCGACACCCGGAACCATTTCCTGAACCCGACCCGGGGCTCTCTCAACCGTCTGACCGCTGAAGTCACGCTGCCTGGCAGCACCCGCGACTTCTACAAGCTGAGCTATCGCGGCCGAAAATTCTGGCCCATCGGCAATCGCATGGCCTTCAGCGTGCGTGGTGACATCTCCTACGGTGACGCCTACGACAGCTGGGACGATGACCTCGGCCTGGAGCCCGTTGAACCCGTGCGCCTGGCCGGCAACTGCCAGCTCGATGAAATCGTTACCGTTGACCGTGGCCTGCCCTTTTACGAGCATTTCTTCGGCGGCGGGGTCAACGACATTCGCGGCTTTGACGATAACTCGCTGGGGCCGAAGGACCAGTTCTGCCGTTCGGTGGGCGGCGACTTCAAAGTGGTTCTGGGTACCGAGCTGGCCTTCCCGATTCCCTTCGTCGAAGCACGCG
>CAZUTZ010000187.1:0-5310 GCA_964623655.1 uncultured Wenzhouxiangella sp. | reverse complement strand
GTTCTACACCTTCCTGGCCTCGCTGGGCCTGGTGTTTTCCTGGCTGCTGTACCGCTCCGAGCGCGGACCCAACGCCCATGGCCTGGAAACCATCACCACGCGCGATCCGCTGCCGCAGGTGCATGATCGGGGGTAAACCCAAGTTTCTCGACAGCCCTATTCCAACAGCCTTGCAGGTGCCTCCATGGTTTCGTGAAGCACACGGACAACCAGCACCTCTGACTTCTCCAGTTTGTAAAAGACCGCATGATGCTCAACCTGCAAACGGCGACATCCGGGCAAAACATGGGCGTAGTCGGCGCCAAGTGAGGGGTGATCAATCAGCCGTTTCATCACTTCTTCAAGTTCGTCCAGATATTGATCCGCTTGGTCTGTACCCCACTCGTCGCTGGTGTACACCCAAATCCCGATGAGGTCAGACTCGGCCTTGGGTGTAACACTCAGCTGAAGCACTACTTGGCTACCTTCATCCGCTTCCGGGCGGCTGTCTTGACCGCCGATATATCCAGCGGCCTTGACTGACCGCTTGTCTCACCTTCCGAGAGGGCCTGGCGCAAAGCGGCCAGGCGCTCTTGCGCCAGCTGATCTCGCCGTATGAGATGGCGGATGTACTCGCTGTCATTGCCAAATTGACCACTTTCAATCTGAGCCTTCACCCAGTTGTCCTGCTGCTCAGTCAGCGTGATGGTTTTCCGATGCATGCTCATTGCTGGTCTCCGACGGCCGGAACAGTATGACAATATCACACCCTGCGCGAGTCGCCATGCAACTGCAAAAATGGAGTCAAGTCCGCTTACTCCAACTCCAGCCCCGGATGCCGCGCCATGCAGGCCATGCGGTCGGCCGAGGCGTCGATGATCATGCGCGTCGGCGTGCCGGTGCCGTGGCCAGCGCGGGTTTCGGTACTGATCAGCGTCGGCGCCGGGACGCTGTCGATGGCCTGCAGGGCCGCCGCGTACTTGAAAGCTGGCCGGGGACGACGCGGTCGACGGTGTCGGCGGTGGTGACGAGCACGCCCTGGAAACGAAAACCACCCGCAATCCGTTGCCGCAGGTGCATGATCGGGGTTGAGGAAGATTTCTCGACACCTGATCCGATTCCACCACCTTGATCCCCTGATAAGGCCTTTGATTGTCTCGGAGTGGGCACGTAGCCCCGCCGAACAGCCTGCGCGATCGGTGGCAGCCAGGTCTGGAACCCGTTGGGGTGCTTGGGGATGGTGTTTTTGAGGGGCTTGGTGCGGTGTTTGTGATGTGCGAGCCACAGTTGCCCGTGACCGGCGCTTTCCAGTCGATTTTGATGGGCTGATTCAGTCTTGGACGGCTACTCGAGCTGGCAGGCGGCGTGGTAGAGCCAGTCGAGTCGGAAGGCGGACTTGGCAAAGTCCAGTCGCCACTGCCGCGCTCGCCTGACCAGTCGAGCCGGGGTGTGGATGAGATAGCGGATCAGGGGCCGGATCGAGTGCTTGCGGCTCTCGGCGGGCAGGAAGTTGTACTGCAGCATCCGAAGCAGGATCTGAGCGAGTTGTCCGCACAGGTAGTAGGCCTGATTGGCATGGAAGCGCCGACAGGGCGGATGGTGCAGGTCCAGATCAATCAAGGGTCCCTTGAAGGCGTTCTCCTGGCCTTGCTTCTGGCGATGACGGGCGACCAGTTGACCGACTGGCAAGTCCTCGCGTGAGACCAGGATGACGGTATAGGCCGGCTCCAGCCGCTGCTGAGCACCGTCATGGGTACGCCGGATCACCACATAGGCGTGTTCACGCCAGCCCTGGGGGCGGTGGTGCACCAGCGTGGCTTGCTCACCCATGCCGATGTCGGTCCAGGCCGCTTCCGGTAAGCCTTTAAGCATGCGCAAGACCGGTGCCCGAAAGCCATCGTGAGTGACGCTGACCGAGTAGTCCCAACCTTGCCGATGGCAGTAGTCGACGAACTCACGCCCGTAGTAAGCGTTGTCCACATGCACCCAGACGGTGTCATCGGGACCGAACCAGTGGCGGATCGATTCCAGCTGCTCACGCCAGCCCGCCGTCACCCCTACGCCACCCGGATGCAGCTGACCGGCCGCCCACAGCCCGCCGACAAACACCCCGTGCAGCCAGTACTGCCGGCTGCCGTCATAGCCCTTGCCAGAACCCTCAAACAGCTGGCCTTCCACCTCAATCGCCGAGCCATCCACAAACACCGGCACGTAGCCTCGCTGCCGCTGCTCATGGGCAATCACCTCAGGGGCCAACTCACCCGCCACCGCGCCCACCAGCCGATTGAGCGCCTCAATATCCGCGGCATTGAAACGGCTCAGGTACTCGCCTAGGCGCCGACCGTCAGGCACCTCAGACAAACCCAGCACCCGTCGGGATGTGTCATCACACCGCAGCGCATCGACATCCGACAAAGCACCCCCACCGGCCACCTGCGAAGCCACCAGGCTCAGCACCATCTCCGAATCCGTCGCACCCCGAAGACGACGCTTGATCGACAGCACGTCAGCCAAACGCCGCCCCAGCCGCAGTCGCTTGAAGAGCTGACCCAGAAAAACCCACCCACCGCGGTGCGTCAGACGCGCATCCGTGAAATCCACATCGACCTTGCCCGGCATTCCCGCTATCCTGTTCATCAAGCGCACCTTTGAAGTGATTGGTTTTGTCACCCGGCATTGTGCCGTCATCACTCCAACAGGTGCGCTTTTTGCTTATCGGACAATCAGGCTTATCCGGGGATTAAGGATTCCACCAACGGCCGCCGATATCATCTTTCAGCAGCGTGATATCATGTAGAGATGCCTCGGACGGTCGTCAACATCAAGGAAGCCGACAAGCGCTGGCTGGATGAGGAAGCGCGGCGACGTCGCGTGCCCATGACCCGGCTGGTAGGCGAGGCCGTCAGCGAGTATCGGATGCGGCAGGAACTGCACGCCCGCCCTAACCTGGAAGGATTGCTGGCCGATACGCGCGGGATCTGGCAGCAAGACGATGGCCTGGACTGGCAGCAGCGCTTGCGCGACGAATGGGATGACCGCGCTTGAAGTATCTGCTGGATTCGGTCGTCGTCATTGACCACCTGAACGGAATCCAGCCCGCCACCGAATTCCTGCGCTTGCACGGCGACTTATCCGCGATCTCGATCATCACCCGCGCCGAAGTGCTGGCCGGCTGTGACGAGACGCAGGAAGGTCCCGTGGGCTCACTACTCTCCCACTTCCCATGCCTGCCGCTGACGGTGGAAATCGCTGATCTTGCCGCGAAACTTCGCCGCAGCGAACGGCTCAAATTGCCCGATGCCTTCCAGGCGGCGGTCGCCGCCCATCACGACCTGACCCTGGCATCCCGAAACACGCGCGATTTCCAGCCAGGCGGGCCGTGCAAGCTACTGATCCCCTACCGCGTCTGATCAACGCATCCATCAAGTGCAGCTTTGCGACAGAAGGAGGTACATACGTAATAACGCTTGCAACTGACCAGTCAGTCCGAATCGATGACGCAGTTTCGCCCGGCCTGCTTGGCCTTGTAGAGCCTGCGGTCGGCAAGCGCCATCAAATCGGACATGCTGTCGATGTCCTGCTCATCAGCCACCGCAAGGCCGATACTGCAAGTCGTTTGCAGGTCGAGATCAATGGCGCTGAAATCGGCTGACGCCACCCGCTTGCGAATGCGCTCACCGACTGCCGTGGCGCGGTTTTTCGATGCAGACGGGAGGAGGATCGAAAATTCTTCACCGCCAACACGGCCCAGAAGGTCACCGGAACGGGTCGATGCGCGGAGAAGCGCTGAGAAAATCACCAGCACCTCGTCCCCCGCCGGATGGCCGAAGCGATCGTTGACCCGCTTGAAATGATCGAGATCGATGGAAAGCAGGGCCGGCGCCTTCCCGTCTTTGCGCTGGCGGTCAAACATGCTGTTGGCTTCATCCTCAAACCCGCGGCGATTACTCAGACCGGTCAACGCATCGTGTCGGGCCTGATACGTCATGATTCTTTGCCGGCGAAATTGCTGGACACCCCAAAGCATCAGAGCAAGAACCAGAGCCAGCGAGACGCTTAGCGCGATACCCTGCCACAGTCGCAAACGTGACAGCGCCTCGTTTTTCTGACGGACCCGGGCCAGTTCGGCACGCAGGCCATCAGAGCGGGTCATGGCTTCCATTGCGGCCACCGCATCAGCCTGGCGACGTTCATGAACGCGTTTCAGTTGTTCGCGCGAGATGGTCAAGGCCTGCAAGGCTTGCGGCAAATCCCCGGTTTGCTCCAGGCAGGCCCCATAGGCCTTGGCCGCACGCGACTGATCCCAGGGCGCCTCGACCATCTCAAAGGTGGCCAGCGCCTGGCGGTAGAACAACAGCGCATCCTCTGCATGCCCGAGAGCGCACAGCATGTCAGCCAGCGCTTCACGCGCAAAAGCGCCGTAATAGGAATCCGGAGCCGACCGATCAACGGCCGACTGCGCCAACTGCCTGCCCGCTTCGAGATCTCCCTGCATGCGCGCCACGGAGAGCCTGGCCAGCAACAGGGTGGTATCCAGATCGCTGACGGCCTCATCTCGCTCAATCGCCGCGGCCTGGTCCACTGCCTTTTGCATGCCATCCCAGTCTTGCAGTGCCAGGTAGATTCTGGCGCGGTTGAGCAAGAAGCGCTGGCGGTGCTCCGCGTCTTCGAGCTGCTCGGCCAGCCCAAAGCCTTGTTTGACTGCATCGAGCGCCGCCTCGTGTTGCCCGGCTCGGGAGTAGGCCGAGGAGATGTTGATCAAGGCGCGCAGCTCAAGTCCTGGCAGCCCGGCGTCGCGGGCGGCCTGCAGGGCGGGCAAGGCGATTTCCAGAGACTCGCGGCTGCGCTCCAGGGCCTGCAGCGCTCCGGCACGCGCGATGGCCACTTCGGTCCGCAAACTGACCGACGTCTGGTCGTCGAGGAGCTCCTCCGCCCGTTCCGTGGCCACCAGGACTTGCGGCCACAGGCCTGTATCGCGAAAGCTGCGCGCGTGGCTCAAGTACTCTTCGGCCAATTCCTGCTTTTCACTCGGCGGCGGGTCCTGGGCCAGGACCGCCGGCGGCCCGAACGTCGCGACCGTGAAAAACAACAAGATCAGAAAGCTCGACACAGCTCCCCCCTCTTCGCCCTTCGCCCAGTGCGCTGAATCTCGTCCATTTCGGTTTTGCGCTGGTCGAGGCGCAAAGACCCGGCAACCCAGTTGGATTGCCGAGTGTTCAGTCTACCTGATTACGTAGCAAACTCAGCCGGGTGCCAGATGACCTTGCGTTTCAGGCCCACGGTTTGACGACCGCCCTTTCGGCGGCCGATACCCTGCAGTGCTCGGTCGAG
>CAZUTZ010000186.1:0-5350 GCA_964623655.1 uncultured Wenzhouxiangella sp. | reverse complement strand
TGCCAGCCTTTTTCTTGCCAGCCTTTTTCTTGCCAGCCTTTTTCTTGCCAGCCTTCTTCTTGCCGGCTTTCTTCTTGGAGGCCTTCTTCTTGCCAGCTTTCTTCTTGGATGTTTTTTTCTTGCTCGCCTTTTTCTTACCCGCTTTTTTCTTGGAAGCTTTCTTTTTGCCGGCCTTTTTCTTGGCGGCTTTCTTCTTGCCCGTTTTCTTCTTTGATGCCTTCTTCTTGGCGGCTTTCTTCTTGCCCGTTTTTTTCTTCGCAACTACCGGCGTAGACTCGGCAGCCGGCGCTCCGGCATCCGAGCTGTCTTGATCCACTGACGGTGTCTGCTCCTGACTGGTTTCTTCCTGACTTTCCATTTTTAACCTCTCCCAAGTGAAGCCTGACGGCACGTTGACATCTATACAATAACCAAGATTATAGAAGCGCGTGGGTAAACGCAACCAAACATCAATGATCACCCTCGACTGAAGCATTCATTGCCATGACCGAAGACGCATCGCCAACCAGTGGCAAGCCAAACGAACATCCTTGTGGTTTGCTGCGTCGACTGGCCGCAATTTTTTACGACGTCTTTCTGCTTTTCGCCATCCTGATGCTCGCTACTTTGATCGTTGTCGCACCTTTGGGTGACGCGGTCCGGACCAGCAATATTGCTTTTCAGCTCTATCTTTTGGTCGTTAGTTGGGCCTATTTTGCAGTGTCCTGGCGCGGCGGTCAGACCGTCGGCATGAGGGCGTGGCGAATTCATATCCGCGGCAAAACACAACCCATCAGCTGGACTGACACTGTCATGCGTTTCCTGGTCTCGATTGTGTCCTGGGCCGCCCTGGGCCTTGGTTTCCTGTGGAGTTTGTTCCATCCCCAACGTGCAACGTGGCACGACCTTGCCTCAAGCTCGAGACTGATCGTGCTTCCGCGGGAAAAGCAGGACAGCCAACAGTCGCAGAAATAAAAGGCGATTTAAGCGGTCGGGGGCAACTACCCGCCAGCGATCAAACCCTGCGCATCAAAAAAGTGCTCAAGGCGATGATCAGCAGGGCGGGCAGCATGGATGACAGCCACAGGGGTAGCGGCCAGACAAGCGCCATGCCGGCCATCAGCCGGGAGGCGACAAAAAACATCAGACCCAGCGCGACGCCAATGAACAAACCGGCACCCTGATTGCCGCTGCGAACCGTTCTGAAAACAAACGGCAGTGCGATCAACACCATGGCAATCACGTTCAGTGGAAAGAAAATTCTGGCCCAGAAAGCCTGATCATAGGGCGTTGTATCAAGACCGCTACGCTCAAGATAAGAACGCATGCGATACAGATCCCACAGCGCCAGAAGACGAGGGCGACTGACTGCGGCCTGAAACAGTCCCGGCGTCAAACCGGATACCAGGTTGACGGTCTGCTGTCTGCCAAGCTCACCGTTATCCAGGTCTCGCCAGCTGACCTGCTCGAGCTGCCACTCGGTTCCGGTATGCAGGCCCTGTTCGGCGGTGACAATGGATTGTGGTCGCATCGAAGAATCAAGCTGGTAGACCAGAACATCCGTAAACACCAGCCGCTGCTGATCGACCCAGACCGCCGCGCCCAAACGGATCATGTAAGAGCCGTCACGCAACCAGAACTGCCCTGCACCGCCGAAATGCAGCTGACCGGTGCGAGCCTGCTGACGTTCGGCGCGAGCACGCGCTTCCAGTTCGGGTATCAGCCATTCGGCCATCCACATGACCAGCAACAGACAAACCATGACCGTCAGCAGCACGCGCGTCATCAACCGGCCGCGATCAAAACCTGCAACCCGCATGGCGACCAGTTCGTTGGCATTGGCCAGAGCCCCCAGGCCGAGCAAGGTTCCGATCAGCGCGGCGAAGGGGAAAATGTCGTACAAGCGTCTGGGCGTGGTCTGGACGAGATACCACACCATCTCGAGCGCGCCATAGTCGCCGGTCAACGAGCGCGCTTCTCGAATCAGTTCGATCAGCGTGTAGACAGCCAGCAGCAACAGGCAGGTCAGGCCGATCCATACCAGCAGGGAACGGGCCACATGAAACGTCAACAAGCGGGCAATCACCAGCGCCGCCCCTGGCGCAGCCAAAGCAAGCCGGCGGCCAAAGCCAGCGCGGCGTGGATCGGCCACAGGCCCGGACCGCTCATGGCGGAACGCTGTTCCATCATCACCAGGCCGCCCTGAATCGCATTGCTGTAGACCAGGTACAGTCCCAGCGCGAGGACCAGGCTGCCCCAGCGGCCCTGACGCGGTGACCGATAAGACAGGGGCACCGCCAGCACGCCGAGCACCAGCGCGGCCAACGACGGCGCCAGACGCCACTGCAACTCACGGCGATGATCGGGCGACGGTGGCTGGCGCAAGGCTGGGAGTCGAGCAGTCATTTCAGGATCCAGACCTTGCGCTCTCTCAGGCATTGGAAGCCTGATATCGTTGCGGGCAAAATGCAGTTCCTGCAGCGGTGCCGTTGTCGGATCAGGGCCGTGACGGATCTGGTGGCCTTCAATCAGGGACAAGTAACGGGAACCATCCGCCGGGTCGATCCACATGCGCCCGGAAGCTGCCGTAATCAACTCGGGTCTTTCGGGATCGGCATGCTTGACCAGAATCTCGGTCAATTCGCCTTCCTCAGTGGCAAAGCCACCCACATAAACCGTCAAACGTCCTGCGTCGAAGCGCTCGAACTGGCCGGGTTGCAGTCCGGCAACCACGGCCTGCCGGGCAGCGGCGGCCATCAACTCACCGCTACGCTCGAGAGCATAAGGCATCAACCAGCCGGCAACCACCAGCAGTAAAGCCGACCAGGCGCCGACCAACGCCAATACCGGCGCAAAGCATTGAGCAAAACCCGCACCTGCGACTCTGACCACGGTCATCTCGCTTTGCTCGTGCATCCGGCCCAGGGCCAGGAGCAGTCCGATCAACAAGGCCAGCGGACCCACCATCATGATGGCTTCCGGCATGCGCAACACCAACAGCAGCACGACGCTGGCCGCGGGCAGCTCGCCCTGCGCGGCTTCACCCAGAAGCTCGGCCAGAAACAGCGCCGAGATGACGCCCAGAAACACTGCCAGACTGCTCAAACTGGCCAGCAGCGACTCACGCAGCAGGTAGCGGTGCAGGATCAACACCCGGGAATCGAGGTGGTTACAATGATGGGCTGGGGTAGCCGGCTGGCAGTCACAGGATCCTCCGTCACAGGGGTAAAGCCTGCGGACTTGTTGTACTGACCGGTTCCCGACTCATCCGTTCATCTTCAGGATTAGGCTCATGCAGTTTACAACCACCCAGGATTCTCACGTTGCCGTTCAGACCGATTGCCTGATCGTCGGTATTACCGAAGACGGCGGTTTCAGCGATGATCTTCGTGCGATCGACGAAGCCAGCGACGGTCTGCTGACCCGTCTGCAGGCTGCCGGCGAGCTGCCGCGCAAGGTCGGAAAAACGCTGATGCTGCACGCCCTGCCGGGCCTGAAAGCCGAACGCCTGCTGATCGCCGGCCTGGGCAAGAGCGACAAACTGGACGGCGTGCAGTTCTACAAGGCCGCCTGCAGTGCAGGCAAGGCACTAAGGCAGTCACGCGCGAAAAGCGCCCACTGCCTGCTGGCAGAAACTGCGGTGGGCGACAAGGACCTGGCCTGGAAAATCCGCCAGGCGGCGCTCGGGCTGGCCTGGTCGGACTATGTCTACAGCGCCACCAAGAAGCCGTCCGACCATGCCCCGCCGGCAACCGAAACGGTGAGCTTCCCGCACAGCGAGGCGGCTGCAGGCCAGACCGGCATCGCCGAGTCGCTGTATGCCGGCATTCAACTGTGTCGCGATCTGGGTGATCTGCCGCCCAACATCTGCAACCCGGGCTACCTGGCCGACACCGCACGCCGCCTGGCTGACGAGCACGGCGGCCTGGACGTGGAGGTTCTCGACGAGCAGCAGATGAGCGAACTGAAGATGAACAGTCTGCTGGCGGTCGGTCAGGGCAGCGCCAACCCGTCTTATTTGATTCGCTTGAGCTGGCGCGGCGGCCAGGATCAGGACGCGCCGCTGGCCCTGGTCGGCAAGGGCATCACTTTTGATACCGGCGGCATCTCGCTAAAGCCGCGCGAACTGATGGAGCAGATGAAATTCGACATGGGCGGTGCCGCGACAGTGCTGGGCGTGATGGAAGCCGTCGCGCGCCTGAAACTGCCGATCAACGTCGACGGCGTGGTCGCTGCGGTCGAGAACATGCCCGACGGCAAGGCCTACCGGCCCGGTGATGTCATCACCACCATGTCGGGCAAGACGGTTGAAGTCCACAATACCGACGCTGAGGGACGCATGATCCTGGCCGATGCACTGACCTGGACCGGCAAGTTTGTCAAGCCGTCGGCAATGGTCGACATTGCCACGTTGACGGGCGCCTGCGTTGTCGCCCTGGGCCATCACGCCAGCGGCATCATGAGCCAGGATGACGAATTGGCCGACGAACTGGTGCGCGCCGGTACCGAGGCGGTAGATCGCGGCTGGCGTCTGCCATTATGGGACGACTACCAGGAGCAGATCGATACGCCGTTTGCCGACATGAAAAACATCGGCGGCATGCCGGCCGGCAGCATCACCGCCGGCTGCTTTCTGGCTCGCTTCACCGAAGGCCAGCGCTGGGCGCACATGGACATCGCCGGGTCGGCCTGGCAGTGGGGCAAGCCCGAGAGCGCGACCGGGCGGCCGGTGGGGTTGCTGGTGCAGTGGTTGGTGGATCGGGCCGGAGGATGGAGTAGCCTGGAGGCTTGAGGGGAATTCCCCAACAAACCAATGCGCGTCGACTTCTATGAAATGAGCGGCCGGTTTACCGATCCGTTGTTTGTAGCCGGGGTCCTGGTCGGCAGGGCCTGGCCGAAGGCGGCGACGGTGGCCGTGGTTGCGCCGCGATCGCAGCTGGAGCTGCTCGACGAGCAGCTCTGGAAAGCGCCGGAGGGGCGCTTCCTGCCGCACGGCATCGATCAGCCCGAAGCACCCATTCAGCTACTTGAAGACGCACCGGATAGCGCGGAGATCCTGATCAACCTGGATCCGACCGCCCCCCTGCCCGGCGGCCGCTTTGAGCGTATCCTCGAAATCGTGCCGCCTGATGAGTCGCTGAAGGTCAAACTGAGAGAACGCTGGAAAGCCTGGAAGTCCAGGGGCGCTGATGTACATCATCATGTTCTTAAGTGAGGGACCAGGGACTAGGGACCAATCGTGTCTGCGGAAGCGTTGAGGCATTTGAATCGACCCGAGAATCGCGTCCCGAGTACAACTACCACTACGTCAAAATAGTCCCTGGTCCCTGGTCCCTGGTCCCTGGTCCCTCAAAATCGTCAACCAATCCCA
>CAZUTZ010000185.1:0-5388 GCA_964623655.1 uncultured Wenzhouxiangella sp. | reverse complement strand
CCTCCTGCATCGCCACGGTGCTGGGCGCGGCTTTTGCCTTTCTGCTGACGTTGTGGATGTAAGGCCCGGCCGGCAAAAGTCCCACGGCCCGGCCCCCGCGTATTCCGGGCCCGGGCCGGATTGGGTCAGGTTCAAAGCAAGCCGGGCGCCCGGCGCGGGACGGTCCGGACTATGCTGTCGGCATGTTGACCGGCCCATTGCAAAAAGCCCGCGCCGCTTTGCGCCTGCTGCGTCCGAGCGAGCTTAAGTTCAAGACCGGGCACTGCGCGCTGTGTCAATCCAGGCGGCTGTTTGTCCGCCTGCGTCGCGACGAGATTGGCGTTCGCTGCTTGAGCTGCGGCGCCAGCCCGATCACCCTGTCCATGGTCGACGTGCTCAGCAGCTTTCCACTGCGGCAACTGCAGGTCTATGAGCTGTCGGCGCGCGGGCCGCTCTGTGCGTTTCTCGAAGGCTCGGCGGCGAAGCTGACGACCTCCGAATATCTGGACGGCGCAGTCCCCGGCGAGCGGATCGACGGCATTCGCCACGAAGATGTGCAGGCGCTGACCTTTGCAGACGGCAGTTTCGATCTGTGCAGCTCGACGGAAGTCTTCGAGCACGTGCCCGACGACCGCCGCGCCATGGCCGAGATCTACCGGGTGCTCAAACCCGGCGGGCATTTCGTGTTCACCGTGCCGATGATCGGCGAGAACCGCACCGTCGAGCGCGCCCGCCTGCGACCCGACGGCACGCCTGAACACCTGGAACCGCCCGAATATCACATCGACCCGGCCCGTGACGGGCGGGCCATTCTGGCTTTCAGGAACTACGGGCTGGATATCGTCGATCGGCTGCGCGTGGCCGGATTCGATCAGGCCGAGATCCGCATGCCGAGTGCCCTACCCTGGGACTACCAGCGACCGGTGGTGGTCGCCAGGCGCGACTGATCGAAGCGCCGTCCGCTGCTTTGGCGAGCTTACTCGTCTTCGACTTGCCGCTTGGGCCGCATGCGCAAAAACAGCACCACGGCGCCGAGCAGGAAAGACAGCAACCAGATGGTCATGGTCTCCTGACGCCCGTAGCGCGGTACATAAAACGGCTCTTCCTCGGCCAGCAGCTCCTCGGTCAGGTCACGCGCGGCGCTGTAAACGGGGGCTGAGTCCGCGCTGACGCCTTCAGTCTCGGACACGCCGGCCAGTTCCAGCCAGCAAACCTGGCCTCCGTTCACCGCGTCGGGAAATTCTTCGCCCGCAGCCGGCTCGACCCGATATTCCACGGCATTGACGTTGTACGGCGCCAAATCGCGCTCCAGATCCTCGCAAGTTTGCAGCGCCTCGGTGAGGAAGGCAAAGCGTCCGTACTCTTTTCCGGGCAGGAACAATCCAGCCAGTATCGAAAACAGCAGAAAGAAAATCAGGACGAAAAAGAGGTAGCGCAGCAGAATGACTGCCGGCTGGCTCAGCTTTTCGACAATGCCGGGCTCTTTTCTTGGCGGAGGCTGCATGGTCACTCAGTCGCGCTGAATCAGCCTCAGACTTTCGCACATTTGCAGGCTGGCCGTCAGCAGTGGGAGCAATCCTCGACCGGCAAGCCGGACCGAATCCAGCCGGGGCCGAAACTGCTGCCCAGCATGCCTTCCGGGATGTGGTGGACCTGGCTGAAGCCGCGCTGCTGCAGAGCCGGTACGACCTGGCTGGTGCGATTACCGGTGCGGCAGATCAGCACGACCGGCGCGTCGATATCGCCGTCCAGCGCGCTCAGCACGTCGCGCAGAAAGCCCTGGCCGCCTTCCGGGTGGCCCATGCTGACGCGCACGGCACCCTCGGCAACCCCGGTCTGGCGCCACTCTTCGGGCTGACGGATGTCGATCAGAACGATCTCGCCGGCCTCATGCATCTCACGAGCCTCTTCGGCGGTCAGGTTGGGCAGCGCGGTCTGTGCGGCGACCGGCAGCGCGCACAGCGCCATCAAAGCAACGAAAAATCTAAACACGGGTAAACCTCTTTTAAGGGAGCGGCGATAGGTCGCGATATATTAGCAAAACCTGATAGCAGCTTGACTTGATCCAGAACAATCGTAGATTCGTGGTTGATCCGGACTTCGACCTGGAAAATTGCCTCTTGACAAAGCAGGCAGCTTGCGGCAACACTCTGGACCCATGAATCAGGTCTTCGCCCACAACTGTCTGTGCACCATGTGTATGCCGCGCCCAAAAGCTGCGGCGTCGCCGACGTGCCCGTTTTCGTTGATGGACTAGAACCGAAACTTTAACAGCACCGAAACTGACGAAACCCGCAGCGGCCTGACCGATGCGGGTTTTTTCGTGCCCGCCTCACGAGGTCTTGGCCCCTGAATCGACACACTTGGACCCAAGCAAGCCAACGAGGAAAGCAACATGAGCGACCAGGACAAACGCCCCCTGCACTTCGACACCCTGCAAGTCCACGCCGGTCAGGAACCGGCGCCCGGCACCAACTCCCGCGCCGTGCCAATCTACCAGACCACCTCCTATACCTTCGACGACGCCGACCACGGCGCGCGCCTGTTCGCCCTGGAGGAGTTCGGCAATATCTACTCGCGCATCATGAACCCGACCACCGACGTGTTCGAAAAACGCGTCGCGGCGCTGGAAGGCGGTGTGGCCGCGGTCGCCACGGCTTCGGGCCAGTCAGCCCAGCTTTTGACCATCACCACCCTGGCCCAGGCCGGCGACAACATGGTCGCCAGCGCTTCGCTCTACGGCGGCACCTACAACCAGTTCAAGGTCTCTCTGCCGCGCTTAGGCATCGACGTGCGCCTGGTCGAAGGCGACGATCTGGCCGCGGTCGAGGCCCAAATCGACGAAAAGACCAAAGGCATTTATGTCGAGTCCATCGGCAACCCCGGCTCGCATATTCCGGATTTCGAGGGTTTGTCCGGGCTGGCCCAAAAGCACGACATTCCGCTGATCGTCGACAACACCTTCGGCGCGGCCGGATTCCTGGTCCGACCCATCGACCACGGCGCCGATATCGTCGTGCAGTCGGCGACCAAGTGGATCGGCGGCCACGGTACCTCGGTCGGCGGGGTGATTGTCGATGCCGGCAAATTCGACTGGGGCAATGGAAGATTCCCGATGTTCACCGACCCTGCCCCCGGCTACCACGGCCTGAACTTCTGGGAAGTGTTCGGCCCGGAAGGCCCGTTCGGCAACATCGCCTTCGCCATCCGCGCCCGCGTCGAGGGCCTGCGCGATTTCGGCCCGGCCATGGCGCCGTTCAACGCCTTTTTGTTCCTGCAGGGCCTGGAAACCCTTTCGCTGCGCGTGCAGCGCCACGTCGACAATGCGCTGGCCCTGGCCCGCTGGCTGGACGATCAGCCCGCAATTTCATGGGTCGACTATCCCGGCCTGGAACACCACCCCTGGCACGAGCGGGCCAAGAAATACCTGACCCACGGCTTCGGGCCGGTGGTGACCTTCGGCATCCGCGGCGGTGAGTCGGCCGGACGGACCTTCATCAACTCAGTCGAGCTGGCCAGCCATCTGGCCAATGTCGGTGACGCCAAGACCCTGGTCATTCATCCGGCCAGCACCACCCACCAGCAGTTGAGCGAAGCCGAGCGCAAGGCCGCCGGCATCAAGCCGGAGCAAATCCGCGTCTCGGTCGGCATCGAACACATCGACGACATCATCGCCGACTTCGCTCAGGCCCTGGACAAGGCGGGTCTGGAGGTCGCGGCATGAGCGAACCCGGCTCAAGTCCGCGTGCGCTGCTGAGCGTCGACCGGCCGCCGCCGCTTGGCGGTGAGCTGGTACTGGACCGTCTGCAGATCGGCTACCGCACCTGGGGCCGGCTCAACAGCAGCGGCAATAACGCCGTACTGATCTGCCCGGCGCTGACCGGCAATGCCGACGTCGACCAGTGGTGGCCCGGTCTGCTCGGCCCGGGCAAGGCGCTGGATACCGAACGCGAATTCATCATCGCCGCCGACGTGCTCGGCGGCTGCGGCCTGACCAGCGGACCGACGCTGGACGGCCAGGGCGAGGCGTTTCCGTCCGTGACGGTGCGCGCCATGGTCGACGCCCAGCGCCTGCTGCTCGATCACCTGGGCGTCAAGACCTTGCGCCTGGTGATCGGCGGTTCACTGGGCGGCATGCAGGCGCTGGAATGGGCCGTGGGTCATCCCGAGCGCGTCGATGCCGCCGCCGTGATCGCCGCACCGGCGCGCCAGACCGCCTGGGCACGCGCCTTCAACCACGTCCAGCGCCGCGCCCTGGAAGTCGACGACTCGCTGGACCTGGCGCGCATGGTCGCCATGATCAGCTATCGCCACTGGGACAATCTCAATCCACGCTTCGACCCGGCCGACCCCGAAGACCCGACCGGCGACTGGCTGGACTATCACGGCCGCGCGCTGAGCCAGCGCTTCGACCGCCACGCCTACCTGCGCCTGGCCGAGGCCATGGACAACCACGACGTCGGACCGGGCCGCGGCGATACCACCCAGGCCCTGCGCGCCACCGAGGTGCCAACCCTGCTGATCGGCATCAGCACCGATCTGCTCTACCCGCTGGCCGAGATGGAAACCATCGCCGCCGAAATGCCCGACGCCGAGTTGGCCGTACTCGAAGCCCCGCAAGGCCACGACGCCTTCCTGATCGAGCAGGAGGCGATCAACCGGCTGGTCACCAACTTTCGCTGCCGGCGGCGCCTGCCCTACCGGCTGAGTGCATGCGGCGGCTGAACGCGGGCGGCCCGCTGTTGCGGCACCTGCCCGGGTCTTGTCTTGAACGGATCGCCCGGTGAAAATGCCGGAAGGGGAAATTTCGGGAGAAAGTCATGAACAGGCCCTACCTCCGCTTCATCAAAGCGACCGCTATCGCTCTTCTCTTCGTTGTCACCGGCCAGGCGCTGGCGCTGCCCACCGGCAGCATCGGCTACTCGCAGCTGAGTTATCCCAACAATACGGACCTGGGTGCGGTTTACGTCTCGGCAGGCTACGAGTTCGAGCTTGGCAGCAACACTTCGCTGACGCCGGAACTCCGCCTGGGTACCGGCGTCAAGGACGATAATGACTGTTGCATCCCCTTCGGCAGCCTCAAGTTACACATGCTGTACGGGCTGGCCGGCCGGGCGAACTACAACCTCGACAATGGCGTGTACTTCTTCGGCACTGCCTCTTACGTGAACTATGACATTGAGGCCACCGGTCCCTTCTTTGGAAGAAGCACGAACTGGGAGTTCGGCATCGGCGCCGGCCTGGGCTTGTATTTCACCAACCATCTGGGCATCGAACTGCAGTACGAGAACGTCGATTCCGAAGACGTGTTCAGCGCGGGCTTGCGTTTCCGCTTCTAAGCTCGACACCACCATCGGGCGTTCAGTACTTCAACAGCGCCGCCGCCCGTTAACGCGTACGACGAAAATC
>CAZUTZ010000184.1:0-5448 GCA_964623655.1 uncultured Wenzhouxiangella sp. | reverse complement strand
TGAGGTTGGCCACCCCGCCATCGCGCACGTCCACGTAACGCCAACTGCCCGGTTGTGGATCGGCGGTTTCGATCTCCTCACCGACCGAGCTGTCCCTGACTTCGGTGAAATACACCGGCTGGGTCTCGGTGCCGTTGACCTGCAAAGTGCCGTCCACACGAATCCAGACCGAGCTTTCGCACTTGAGCACTGTGCCCTGGGGGATGGTGAGTGTGGCATCTTCGGCAACGGTCAGGCTGCTGGTGACATGGTAAGTCTCACCCGCCTGCAGCGTGGTGTCGCTGTCGATCAACCCTCCGATTTCGATTGCGGACCAGCTGCTGATCGGAAGGAATACGAGCATCACGGCAAGTAGCACGCGCGATATCGCCGGCCTGAATGGATGGCCGTCCGCGCGGCCTAGCCGAAGCGTCTTGGTTTTGGACATTGTGACCCCTCCCTTGCTACCGAGAATCAAGCCTTCCGGGCTTCGTTTAGCCCATAGAAAACTCTAATTTAGGATAGTTTCAGGGACGATAATTTGACCAGGATCAAGCACAGCCTGATTCGCAGCGTTCACGCCATTGGTCGATTTCAATCAGGAGGTTTTCCCGTCGCTCCGCGTCGAGAAAAGCGGCCTGGACCGCGTTGCGGGCCAGGCGCTCGAGGTCGTTCAGGCTCAGGTCCAGCGCCACGGCCGTGGCGCTGAAGTTTTCGCCGATGTAGCCGCCGAAGTAGGCCGGGTCGTCGGAATTGAGGGTGACGCAGACACCGGCATGCAGCAGTTCCTTGAGGTTGTGGTCTTCGAGGCGCTCGAACACGCACAGCTTGACGTTGGACAGCGGGCAGACGGTCAGCGGAATCTGCTCGGCGGCCAGGCGAGTCACCAGTTCAGGATCCTCGACGCAGCGCACGCCGTGATCGATCCGGCGCACCTTGAGCAGGTCCAGGGCCTGGCGAATATAGTCTGCCGGCCCTTCTTCGCCGGCGTGGGCGACGGTGAGAAAACCCTCTCCCCTGGCGCGGTCGAACACCGCCTTGAACTTCTCCGGCGGATGGCCTTTTTCCGAGGAGTCGAGACCGACGCCGATGATGCGCTCACGCCAGGGCAGGGCTTCTTCCAGCGTGGCCATGGCCGCCTCGGCGCTCAGGTGGCGCAGGAAGCACAGGATCAGGTGTGAGCTGATGCCGAGCTGCTCCCGGCCATCATCGAGCGCGCGGGTGATGCCGCGGACGACGGTGTCGAAGGCAATGCCGCGATCGGTGTGGGTCTGCGGGTCGAAGAAGATCTCGGTGTGGCGCACCTTGTCGGAGCGGCAGCGTTCCAGGTAGGCCCAGGTCAGATCGTAGAAGTCCTTCTCGGTGATCAGCACGCTGGCGCCGGCGTAGTAAATGTCGAGAAAGGACTGCAGGTCGCTGAACCGGTAAGCTTCGCGCACGGCCTCGACCGAATCCCAGGGCAGCGCCACGCTGTTGCGCGCGGCCAGTTCGAACATCCGTTCGGGTTCGAGTGATCCTTCAATGTGCAGGTGCAGTTCGATCTTGGGCAGGGTGGCGATGGCGGGTTGCATGGCTGAACTCCGTGGGCTTGATGTCGGGATTCTAGAGGCCGGCTGACTCTTTGTGCGGAGCCGGTCTAACGCGCCACTGTTGCGTCGATATCAGTCAACCACTCTTCGGCCTGGGTGATCAGCCAGGCCGGAAGCGCCTCCTGCCGCATCAACGCAAGCACCTCGGCCAGCTCGGGACCGGCGGCGTCTGCTTGACCGGTCAGGGCGCGGGCGAGTGAGGCGCGCGAGGCAAGCACCTGCAGTTGAGTGGGTTCGAGAGTCGCTTCAGAAATTTCGACCGCGCGCTCAAGCTCCTTCAAAGCCTCTACCGGCTGATCCATGGCGAGCAGGTGGCGCCCCAGGTTCATGTGCGCGAAGCCGGTAAACGCGTGGTCCGGGCCAAGCGTGGCGATTCGCATGCTCAATGCTTCTCGATAGTAGGGAAGGGCGGCGTCAGGCTCATCAAGGTCGCGCAGCAGCACGGCGAAATTGTTGAGATTGAAGGACAGATCGACGCTAAGCCCATCGGGCGCATCACGGCGTTGGCGGGTCAGAGCGCGTTGGTACCACTCGCGCGCTTCCTCCAGCTTGCCCTGCCCGTGCAAAATGCCGGCGATGTTGTTGTACAAGATGCCCACATCGGGCGCGTCAGGAGCATGTTTCAGCCACAGGTCCAGTGCCCGTTGGTGCTCGACCAGCGCCTCGTCCCAGCGTTCCATTTCACTGAGGATGATTCCGAATTCGTTATGAATGTTGGCGCGAACGGCAGTGTCATGGCGGTCGCGAAGTCGTGCGATGACGGCTCGGTAGCCCGCTTCGGCATCGCGGAAGCGACCGCGTCGGAAATCGATCCAGGCCAGATAGGCTTGAGTTGTCAGGGTGCGTTCGTCGTCCACCCCGAACACGCTCCGATTCAGTTCGTCGGCGCGCTCCAGATTGGCCTGCGAGTCTTCCAGGTCCATCAGGCTCAGCTGGGTGTAGCCGATGGTGTGGCGCAGCGGTGCTTCCAGGTCGGGCTGGTCGCCGAAGCGCTCGCCGACCATCTCGCTGGCCTTGCGCAGCACGTCGCGCACCGTGGCTTCGGCGCCGGCCTGATAGGGGTCGGCCTCGATCAGGATGGCCTGCAGGAAGTCGTTGATGCGCAGGGTCCGATCGCGTTCGGCGCGGGCCTGTTCGGTTTGCCAGATCGCGACGCTCAGCCCAATCCCCAGGGCCAGAAAGGCGCCGGCGGTGGCGCCCAGACCGATCCAGTGGCGGCGGACGAACTTGCCGGCGCGATAGCGCACCGAATCCGGCCGTGCGCTGACCGGCAAGTGCGCGCGGTGGCGCCGCAGATCGGATGCCAGTTCCTCGACCGAGCCGTAGCGCCGCTCGGGCTTCTTGCGCAGCGCTTTCAACACGATAGTGTCCAGGTCACCCTTGAGCTCGCGGCGCAGGCGTTCCGGTCGGGTATCGCGTGCCTCGGCAATCTCTTCGATATGATCCGTGGTGCGCAGCGCAAAGCTGGGGCTGCTGGGCATATCGACACAAATCAGTCGCTGGGCCTCGGCCGGAGCGGCCGTGACTTCGATCTCGTAGGCTCGTTGACCGCACAACAGGCGATAAAGCAGAAGGCCCAGCGAATAGACGTCGCTGGCCGTGGTGACTGGCTGTCCCAGAAATTGCTCCGGGCTGGCCGAGCTGGGTGTGAGCAGGCGCTGCTGGGTTGCAGTGTATTCGGCATCGGTATCTTCAAGCAGCTTGGCGATCCCGAAGTCCAGAAGCTTGACTGTGCCGGAGCCGTCGACCAGGATGTTGCCGGCTTTCAGGTCGCGGTGAATGACCAGGGCCTGATGGGCAAACTGAACAGCCCGGCAGACCTGATCGAACAGGTCCAGGCGAGCGTCGGTTGACAAACGATGCTGGTCGCACCAGCGGTCGATCGGCTGGCCGTCGACCAGTTCCATCACCAGCCATGGCACACCGTCGCTGGTGGTGCCGCCGTCAAGGAGGCGCGCAATGTTGGGATGTTGCAGACTGGCCAGAAGGCGTCGCTCATGCTCAAAGCGGTGAATCAGTGATTCGCTTTCCAGCCCTGAGCGAATCAACTTGAGCGCACCCGTCTGCACGAAACCGTCGCCTTCCCGACGCACCTTGTACACCGTACCCATGCCGCCCTCGCTCAAGACCGACTCGATCAGCCAGTGGCCGATGCGACGTCCCAGCAGGCGCACGCGAAGGCGTTCGGCCAGGGCCGCTTCGATCTGCACGGGCGTTTCAAGGAAACTGTCCGCGTGCTCATGGGCGGCCAGCAGGGGCTCGAGCTCGGCGCGCAGCGACGGATCCTGGGCGCAGAGTTGATCCAGCCGCTGCCTGCGTCGGTCCGGATCGTCGATCTCAACGAGTTCCGAGAACAAATCGCCGATGCGTTGCCAAAGATTTGCGTCCAAGCTCGGTCCCCGTTGTGGCTACAGGTCGCTGAGCGCCGGCAGCTCTTTGATCAGCCAGGCGCGCGCCAGCGTCCAGTCGCGTTTGACCGTGGCTTCGGAAATGTTGAGAGTCTCGGCGACTTCGGGAATGCTGAAGCCGCCAAAATAGCGGAGTTCAATCATCCTCGACTGGCGCGGCGACAGAGTCTCAAGCCGCTCGAGTGCGCTATCGAGCATCAATAGCTGCTCTGCACGCACGGCGCTGATACCCATCGAATCCAGGTCTTCGCTCGATTCCAGGCGCCGGTCGCGTTTGGCGCGATGACGATGACGTGCCTGATCGAGCAGAACGCGGCGCATCACGGTCGCCGCGATAGCGAAAAAGTGACTGCGATTCTTCCAGTCGGCGCGCGTTTGCGCCGATAGCCGCAGATAGGCCTCGTTGATCAACTCAGTGGCCTGCAGTGTGACTGCGCCGTCATGAGCGCGCAGACGACTGCCTGACAGCGCGCGCAGCTCCTTGTAGATCAGCGACATCAGACGATCGCCGGCGCTGGTGTCGCCATCAGACCAGGCCTGCAATAACTTGGTTAGATCGTCCGAGCTTGCCACGACGGCGACCTCATCTCACCGACTGGACTTAACCGGAGTTTAGCCGGGTTTTTGCCGGGCTGCGAGTGCTGTCCGTCGCGCCCACGCATAATTGTTCAGAGGTTCCCCTGGGCCGGGTTTGACGACTGGTACGGGCTTTTGAAAGAATCGGGGTTTCCTGAACTGCGAATTCTCTCGCCCGTGTCCGACTCAAGCCGCGACTGTCCGAACTGCGGGACGCGCATTCACCCCCTGGATTTGAGCGATCTTTACCGTGGCCGCCTGCTCAACTGCAGTCACTGCGGGCAGGGCCTTTCGGCCCAGGTGACCGGCTGGGCTTCCGGCCCGGTCGGCGGTCTGGTCTGGTTGGGGCTGATTTCCGTGGTGGAGGCGATTGACGGCCCGTTCTGGGTCGGAGTGGTGCTGGGTGGTGCACTCGCCTCGCTGGCCGTCGTTGTGGTCAGAGTCGCTTTGCGCTTTGAGGGCGCGCCCTGGGTGAGGTTGACGGCCAGGAAGCAGCCGTGGAAGCCGCACGAGCGGTCCGGGGTGAGTTCTCTATTCCTGCCCAGGTAGCGGGTGGCGGCGTCAAGACTGCTGGTTCAACCGCTGAATCGTTTCATCCTTGTCCCGCCACAGCGTATTCAGCCACTGCTGAAATTCCGATCGGTAAGTCTCGTCGTTGGCGTAGTCGCCACCGCGAAACCGTTCGGGAATCGGCAGTAGTCGAATATCGACGCGTACCTCGGGGATGCGGTCGGCGAACAGATCCACGAGCTCTCCGCGGCCGTGGGGATAGACCAGGGTCACATCCACCAGGGTATCCAGGCTGTCGCCCATGGCGTTGAGGACGAAAGCGGTGCCGCCGGCGCGTGGCTTGAGAAGATGGGTAAATTCGTTTTTTTGCTGCTCATGCTTGGCGG
>CAZUTZ010000183.1:0-5469 GCA_964623655.1 uncultured Wenzhouxiangella sp. | reverse complement strand
GCCGGTACTTCAGGCCCAGCGTGGCCTCGGCCATCTTGGTCGCCATGCCGACCAGAGCGACCATCCACATCCAGAAGATGGCGCCCGGGCCGCCCAGGGCAATGGCGGTGGCCACACCGGCGATGTTGCCCACCCCGATGGTGGCCGCCATGGCCGATGTGACAGCCTGGAACGGCGAGATGGCGCCGGCCTCGTCCTTGGCGCTGGGGCGAAACATGCGCCCGAAGCTGTATTTCCACGCATGGCGCAGATAGCGAAACTGGAAAAAATCCAGGCGAATGGTCAGGTAGACGCCGGTACCCGCCAGCAGGAGCATGAACGGCGGTCCCCAGACGATGCCGTTCACCCAGTCGTTCGCCAGGGTGATCCACTCAATCATTCCATATCCCTCGATAATGGGCCGGTTTTCCGAAGCGACGCGGCCACAGTGGGTCCAGCGCCTAATGGAGCACTAGCCTAGCGCAAAAGCCGGCCTCGGCCCAGTCTCGGCAAGCCGGCGTCAGCCGCCACCGCTCAAGACCATGCCGTCGAGGCCATTGGCCTGCAGTCGGCGGCGCGCCTCGTCGGTGGCGCTGGCGTCGTCGAACGGCCCGATTCGCACACGGTGCCAGGTCTCGTTGTCCACGGTCACCGACTGCACGCGTGCCGACATGCCCAGCAGGGCCAACTCGGCGCGCAGGCTTTCGGCGTCGTTTTCGGAACGGAAGGATCCCACCTGCAGCAGGTAGGGGCCGTTGCCGCTGACCGGCGGCGCCTCATCGGGCGCGGCCTGCGCTTCTCTTGCGCGCTCTTCGATTTCGCGGCCGGGCACGACGGTTTCGATTTCCGGCAACACGGTGAAAAAGTCGTAGCTTCTGGAGCGCTCCGGCGCATCGGCGTCAGCAATCGGCGGCTCATCATGCCCCAACGGCGCGCTGACCTCCGGATCCTGCGCGCCGGGCACCAGGCCCATGATCCACACCACGGCGGCCAGCCCCAGCCCGCAGATCACGCCGCTGCCGAACCACAGCATGCCGCCACCGCCGCTGCCGCGCCGCGCCTGCCGTCGCGCCACTTACATTTCCTCCGGCGCGGAAACGCCGATCAGGTCCAGGCCGTTGCGCAGAACCTGGCCGATCGCGGCCGTCAGATTCAGCCGGGCGTTGCGGATTTCTTCGTCTTCGACCAGGAAATGGCTGTTGTTGTACCAGGCGTGAAAAAGCGCGGCCAGCTCGTAGAGATAGTGGGCCAGGGTGTGCGGCGTGCGCCGATCAGCGGCGCTTTCGATCACTTCCGGATAGCGGCCGATGGCGCGCAGCAGCTCCTGCTCGTGGTCGCTGTCCAGACGCAGGATGGCCGCCTCGCCGATGGCTTCGTTGTGGCGCAGGCCGCTTTCATCGAGCTTGCGAAACACGCTCTTGATGCGGGCGTGGGCGTACTGAATGTAGTAAACGGGATTTTCGCTGGCCTGCGACTTGGCCAGCTCCAGGTCGAAATCCAGGTGCTGGTCGTGGGAGCGCATGACGTAGAAATAGCGCGCCGCGTCATTGCCGACTTCCTCGCGCAAATCCCGCAGGGTGACGAAACTGCCCGAGCGGGTCGACATCTGCACCTTGGACTTGCCCCGGTAGAGCACCGCGAACTGGACCAGCTGAAACTCGAGTCGCCGGTCATCCTCGCCCAGGCCGCGGGCGGCCGCTTTCAGACGCGGCACGTAGCCGTGATGGTCGGCGCCGAAAATGTACAAGGACGTGCCGGGGCAACGCTCCAGCTTGTCGAGCAGGTAGGCCACGTCGGACGCGAAATAGGTGCTGCGGCCGTTCTCGCGCACCACGACGCGGTCCTTGTCATCGCCCAGTTCGGTGGCCTTGAACCAGGTCGCGCCGTCTTTTTCATACAGCCAGCCGCCGGCGCCCAGTTTTTCCAGCGCCCGATCCAGCGCGCCGGATTGCTGCAGGCTGCGCTCGGAGAACCAGCGCTCGAAGACCACGCCGAACGCCTCCAAATCCGAGCGAATATCGTCGACCATCGTTTCCAGGGCGGCCTTGAAGCAGGCCTCGTAACCCGTCTCGCCGAGCAAATCGCGCGCACGTTGAATCAAGGCGTCGATGTGCCCCTCGGCGTCGCCGCCCTGTTCGGCATCCGGCGGCAATCCCTCGCTGACCGCCCGGTCGGTGTGGCGCAGATCGTCGCCGTGGCGGCTACGGACCTCGCGCGCGATGTCGTAAATGTAGTCACCGCGATAGCCGTTGGCCGGAAATCCGACCCGCTCGCCGGCCAGCTCCAGGTAGCGCAGCCACACCGAGACGGCCAGGATGTCCATCTGCCGGCCGTAGTCGTTGACGTAATACTCGCGGTGGACTCGATGTCCGGCCGCGGTCAGTACGGCGGCCAGGCTGGCGCCGTAAGCCGCGCCGCGACCGTGCCCGACATGCAGTGGCCCGGTCGGGTTGGCGCTGACGTATTCCAGCAGCACGTCTTCGCGCGTGCCGGCCGGAACGCGGCCATAGTCGGCGCCGGCGCGCAGAATGTCGCGCACCACGACGCGCAGATAGTGGGCGCTGGCAAAGAAGTTCAAAAAACCCGGGCCGGCGATTTCGGTCTTGTCCACCCGCCGCGACTCGGGCAGGCGGGCCTGTATCCGCTCGGCCAGGTCGCGCGGCTTCATGCCGACCTCGCGGGCCAGGACCATGGCGATATTGCAGGCATAATCACCGTGCTCGCGCGAGCGCGTTCGCTCGACGACCAGCTCGGGCAGTTCGGCCAGCGGCAGGGTGCCGTCACGCTTGAGATAACCCAGCGCCTGGGTCACCAATTCTTTAATGTGGGCGCGCATGGAGTGGCAAGTCAATAGAACTGGCGCTATTGTAACGGCCCCGCGTCCTTGCGCGCTTGGTCGAGCTTATCCACAGCGCCTGTGGATAAGCTTGTGAGTAGTCTTTTGATGATGGAAAAACAGGGCCTGATCACGGGCTTCCCTGCACTTTGGACATATTTTAAACAATCTGTAATTGATCATTTAAAACATGAACTTATCGCGCTTACCTATTGTGAACACCTACGCAACAGGCGCTAAACCGCTGTTTCTTCATTGTGCGGCGCTCATGTGCATAACATTCAAGCGGGGGGCTTGACATTGACCGCCACGCGTCGTTATTTGCATGACTGGCCGAGTCTGGGACAACGGGTCTGGATCGACCCGGATGCCACCGTCCTGGGCCGGGTTGAACTGGCCGACGATGTTTCGATCTGGCCGCGCAGCGTCTTGCGCGGCGACGTCAACCGCATCGAGGTCGGCGCGCGCACCAATATTCAGGACGGCACGATCTGTCATGTCACCCACGACGGGCGCTATACGCCCGGCGGCATCCCCTTGATCCTCGGCGAAGACATTACCGTCGGCCATGCCGCCGTCCTGCATGCCTGCACCATCGGCGACCGCTGCCTGATCGGCATGGGCTCGATCGTGCTCGACGGCGCAACCCTGGAGGCCGACGTCATGCTCGGCGCCGGCAGCCTGGTCAGCCCCGGCAAGCGCCTGGAATCCGGCTGGCTGTACATTGGCCGGCCCGCGGCCGCCGTGCGCCGGCTGAAAGACTCAGAGCTCGAGATGCTGCGCTATTCGGCGAGCCACTACGTGAAAGTGAAAGACCGCTACCTCGCCGACGCGGGTTGAGCGCGGACTTGAGGCCCGACTGCTCAGGGGGGACTCAAAGCCCGCCGACCACCCAGGCCGAGGAATGGTGCTGACAGATTCGCCAGCCGGTTTCGGTCGGGCTCAGCACGAAGGTGAAGCGGGCGCGCGCGTCGATCAGCTCATGGTCCGGCTCATCGCGCCAGCTGAAGCGATAGGCTCCGGCCAAAAGGATCCGATCGCCGCTGCGCTGCCAGTGCAGATCAAGCAGATCGGCCTGCATCCAGTAGCGATTAAGAAAGCGGGAAAAGTAGCCGCGGATGTCCTCTGTGCCGCGACACAACCGCGATCCCATGGTCCCCCAGAACTGAGCCTTTTCCTCGTACAAGGCGACCACGCCATCGACGTCGCACCGACTGACCGCCTGCAGCCAGGCATCCATCAGGCGACGGATTGGAGTTCCCTCATCATCCATATTTACTTACACTTGTCGACCTTGCGTCCAGCGTTCAGTTTACAGGGAGACTTTTGCCATGACCCTTGAAGTGCCGGGGATTGCCGCCAACGGCCTGGATATGCCCGCCCTGGGCTTCGGCACCTGGCAGCTGACGCCCGAGACCATAGCGAGCATTCTGCCGATTGCCCTGGAAGCCGGATACCGCCATGTCGATACGGCGCAGATTTACGGCAATGAGGCCGCAATCGGTCGGGCACTGCAGTCTTCCGGCATCGCTCGCTCGGAGCTGTTTTTGACCACCAAGGTGTGGGTTGATCACTACGCGCCGGAGGCGCTGCTGGACTCGGTCAACGACAGCCTGGAGCGGCTGCAGACCGACCATGTCGATCTTTTGCTGCTGCACTGGCCGGTCTTCGGCGGCCGCGGCATGAACCCCACGCTGGAAGCGCTGATGCGCGCACGCTCGCAGGGTCTGACCCGCCATATCGGCATCAGCAACTTCAATATCGCCCAGACCGAGCAGGCGGTCGCCTTTTGCGGACCCGATACGCTGACCACCTCACAAGTCGAATATCACGTCTACCTCGGCCAGGAACGGCTGCGCCGCGTGCTGGCGCGCCACAACCTGGTGCTGACCGCCTACATGCCGCTGGCAAAAGCTCGCCTGGTGAATGATCCCGTACTGTGGGAAATCGGATCCCGGCACGGCAAGACCGCGCCGCAGGTGGCGCTGCGCTGGTTGATCGAGCAGGATCGGGTGGCGGCCATTCCCTCGACGTCCAACCCGCATCACTGCCGGGCCAACATCGAGATTTTCAATTTCGCGCTGAGCGTTGAAGAACAGCGCCGGATCGCGGCGCTGGATCGGCGCCTGCGGCTGTGTCAGCCGCAGGACCTGGCCCCCGAGTGGGACGATTGAGACGGGTCATCCAGGGCCGCTACCGGCCTGCTTGATTACGTCCAGCGGCAGCGGGAAGACGATAGTGGAGTTCTGCTCGCCGCCGATTTCGCTCAGCGTCTGCAGATAACGCAGCTGCATGGCGCCGGGCTGCTCGGCCAGTTCGGTGGCCGCCTCGACCAGCTTTTTGGCCGCCTGTTGCTCACCGTCGGCCAGAATGACCTTGGAACGCCGGGTCCGCTCGGCTTCGGCCTGGCGGGCGATGGCGCGGATCATGGATTCATCCAGATCAACGTGCTTGATTTCCACGTTACTGACTTTCACGCCCCAGCCATCGGTCTGGCGATCGAGAATGACCTGGATGTCTTCGTTGAGCTTGTCGCGCTCGGACAGCATTTCATCGAGCTCGTGCTTGCCGAGCACCGAGCGCAGGGTGGTCTGGGCCAGCTGGCTGGTGGCGTCCATGAACCGCTCGACGTTGATGATGGCCTTCTGCGGGTC
>CAZUTZ010000182.1:0-5491 GCA_964623655.1 uncultured Wenzhouxiangella sp. | reverse complement strand
GTGCATCCGGTGTGCGCGCCAGCACCAGGTGGATGATGTTGTCGACCATGTCGTGCTCGCCGGCCGAAATCCAGATCTTCTTGCCGGTCAGGCGGTAGGTCCCGTCTTCGGCCGGTTCGGCGCGCGTGCGCAGCAGACCAAGATCGGTGCCGCAATGCGGCTCGGTCAGGTTCATGGTGCCGCTCCATTCGCCGCTGACCATCCTGGGCAGGTAAGTCGCTTTCTGCTCGTCCGTGCCGTGATGATGGATGACCTCGTAGGCGCCCAGGGTTAGTCCCGGATAAGCGGCCAGCGAGGCGTTGGCGGCGTTGATCATTTCCGATACGGCCAGACCGACAAAACTGGGCAAGCCCTGGCCGCCGTATTCGGGGTCGGCCACCAGGC
The DNA here is from genome assembly GCA_964623655.1 of uncultured Wenzhouxiangella sp. Taxonomy (GTDB): domain Bacteria; phylum Pseudomonadota; class Gammaproteobacteria; order Xanthomonadales; family Wenzhouxiangellaceae; genus Wenzhouxiangella. Next base: position 5,107 of record CAZUTZ010000182.1, on the reverse strand, counting down.
CGTTCCAGCCGCTTTCGCAATAGTCGCGATAGGCCTCGCCGAATCCCGGCGGCATACTGACTTCGCCGCTGGCCTCGTCAAGCTGACAGCCGATCTCGTCGCCGATGGCGTTGAGCGGCTGAATCACGGATTCGGTGACCTTGGCCGCCTCGGTCAGAACAGCTTCGATGACGTCCGGCGAGGCTTCGGCCATGGACGGCAACTCGGCACAGACGGACAGATCAAGAAACTCGTTGTAGAGGAAGTCAAAGTCTTCGAGCGGGGCTTTGTAGGCGGGCATGTTGAAATTCGGGTCGGGGAAAAGTGCGCGAAGCGTACCATACGCTGCCGTATGCGATCTGAAAATCCGGGCCGGCCTGCGCGGTTTGGACGGGGCGGGGTGCCATCTGGATTATCATCGTGGCGGCATCTGCAATGTCAGCAAGCCTCAACCCTTAATGACTTCTAAGGAGAAAATCACCATGGATGAAGAAAAACTCAATTTGAGTGTGCGCAAGTTCCTCAAACACGTCGGCGTGACTTCGCAGCGCGAAATTGAAATGGCGGTGCGCGAGGCGGCAGAGAAAGGCGAGTTGCCGGCGCGGGGTCTGCCGGTGAAGATCACGCTGGAGTGTGCCGACCTCAATCTGTCGCACGAGATCGAGGGCAAACTCGAAACCGGCTGAGGTCGTCGGAATTGGATGCTCGGCATTTGCGGCGCACGACCGCAAATGCCCCCCGATCAGCCGCCGTTCCACACCTTTTGCGCGAAGGGCTCGACAATCACCGCATCGCCGGCGGAAACACTGCCTTGTTCGGGCGGCAGGTTGATCAGACAGTCGGCCTCGCTCATCGAGCGCAATACCCCGGAGCCCTGATGGCCGAAGGGTGCAACCGCCGGGCCTTGATCGCCGTGCACCAGGCGGCCGCGCTGGAATTCCCGACGACCGGGTTTTTTGCGGATATCGGCCGTCACCGGCAGCTCGAACTGCTGCGGCAGCGCCGGCTCTGATCCGGCCAGCCTGACCAGCGCCGGGCGGACCAGCTGCAAAAACGTCACCATGGCCGAGACCGGATTGCCGGGCAGGCCGAAAAACCACGCCTGGTTGATGCGCCCGAAGGCCAGCGGTCGTCCGGGCTTCATGGCGACCTGCCAGAAACCAACGTTGCCGAGCTTTTCCAATGCCTCGACGATGTAGTCGGCCTCGCCCACCGAGGCCCCACCGGTACTCAAGACCGCATCGAATTGCGATGCGCGCTCAAGCGCCTCGTCGACCGCCTCGCGCGTATCGGCAACGATGCCGAGATCTTCGATTTCCACGCCCAGCTCGCGCAACAGGCCGAACAGCGAGTAGCGGTTGGAGTCATGAATCTGCCCCGGCGCCAGCGGCTGGCCGACCGGTTTGAGCTCATCGCCGGTGGAGAAGAAGGCCACGCGCGGCAGGCGCTTGACGCGCACTTCCGGCACGCCGACCGAGGCCAGCACGCCGAGGTCGGCTGAAGTCAGCCAGCGACCGGGATGCAGTGCCGTCTGCCCGCGCTGCAGGTCTTCGCCGGCCGGACGCACGTTGGCGCCGGTCTTGGCATCCTTCTGGAAGGTGACCTGTTCGCCGTCGCGCTCGGCCTGTTCCTGCATGATCACGGTATCGGCGCCCTCGGGCACCACGGCACCGGTCATGATGCGCACGCACTCACCCTCGCCGACGGTGCCGTCGTAGGGATGGCCGGCGAAGCTCTGGCCAATCAGCTTCAAGCGTGCACCGGGCTGACCAACGTCCGCGCCGCGCATGGCATAGCCGTCCATGGCCGAGTTGGTGTGGGCCGGAACATCGACTTTGGCCGCGACCGCCTCGGCCAGCACCCGATGCAGGGCCTGATGCAGCCCCAGGGTTTCTTCGTCTTCCAGCGCGCTGACGGCCTCGAGAATGCGCTGGCGCGCTTCTTCCAGCGGGATGGCCGGCGTGTCGTGGCCGCCGGCGGCCTTTTGTGCCTTGATGCTCATGTCGGTATTTTTGCTTGGGATCGAATGTCTGCGGAAAGCGCGTCGCGCTGTTCCGGCGTGTTGATGTTGTCGAAGGCATCAGCCTGGTCGTCAAAGTTGACCCGGCTCCAGCGCCGGGTGGCGTACCAGGCGTCCGGCTTGCGCTCGCCGTCGGCCAAGGCCCGGGTCAAGTCGGTCAGCAATTCCCGTTGAAACAGCCCGTGCAGGGTGTGGACTCGACCCCCGGCCTCGGCAGTGGCCAGCTCGCTGTCGTCTTGCTCGAGGGCGGTGCCCAGGCGGGCGAGGAGATCGGTTGGCAGGCGCGGCGTGTCGCAGGGCACGATGGCCACATACGGTGTATCGGCCGCCGACAACACGGCGTGCAGTCCGGCAAGCGGGCCCTGAAAGCCGCTGTGCTGGTCTTCAACAATCGGCAGACCGAATGCCGCGTAGGCGTCCTGCGATCGGTTGGCGTTGATCAGCATCCTGCCGACCTGGGGCTTGAGCCGGTCGATCGTCCAGGCCACCATGGGCTGACCGGCAACCTCGACCAGGCCCTTGTCGACGCCGCCCATGCGCCGTCCCATGCCGCCGGCGAGAATCGCCCCGGTGATCTGGTGGCGTTCAGGCATGTCGAGCGGTCTCCTGCCGGTGTTTTTCTTCTTCCTGTTCTGCCTCCGGCTCAACGGCGCCGGCGCAGAAGCGCACGTAGTCGACATAGCCGGGAAATTCCCGACCCGGCGCGCAGTAGCGGCAGTGCGGATTGGCTTTCAGGCGCACTTCTCTCAAGCGCGTGGACAGACCGTCGAACAGCAGCAGACGGCCGATCAGCGGCTCGCCGACGCCGGTGACCAGCTTGATGACTTCCAGCGCCTGCAGCAGCCCGATGATGCCCGGCACCACGCCCATGACACCGGCCTCGTTGCAGTTCGGCGCAAACTCCGCCGCCGGGGGTTCGGGGAACAGGCAGCGGTAACAAGGCTGACCGTCTCCTGAGAACACCGAGACCTGGCCTTCGAAGCCCTGCACGGCGCCGTAGACCAGCGGCAGGCCGAGTTTGACGCAGGCGTCGTTGACCAGATAGCGCGTCGGGAAATTGTCCGAGCCGTCGACCACCAGGTCATAGCCGGCGAAAATGGCTTCCACGTTGCCGGAATCCAGGCGCAGTTCGTGGGGCTGGATACGGATGGTCGGATTGAGCGCTTCGAGCGTGCGCCGCGCCGAATCGGCCTTGGCCATGCCGACGCGGTCGTCGCGGTGCAGCACCTGGCGATGCAGATTGCTGCGGTCGACCTTGTCGTGATCGACCAGGCCCAGGGTGCCGATCCCGGCAGCGGCCAGATACAGGGCGGAAGGCGAGCCCAGACCGCCGGCGCCGATCAGGAGCACGCGGGCCTGGCTCAAGCGCTGCTGGCCGCCGTGACCGATTTCCGGCAGCACGATCTGGCGGGCGTAGCGCTGCAGCGCGTCGGCGTCCGGGGTTTCCGGCAGCACGTAGGGCAGGCCTTCGTCTTTCCAGCGGTTGAAGCCGCCGGCCACCACGGCCAGATCGGTATAGCCCATCTGGCGCAAGTCGTCGGCGGCCAGCATCGAGCGCGTTGCCACCGCGCACATCAGCAAGATGGGCCGGTCACGTTCGGGCGTCAGGCTCTCGATGCGCATTTCAAGATAGCCGCGGCCGATGGCCTCGGCGCCTTCGGGCGTGCCCTGGGCGATCTCGTCGGCTTCGCGCACGTCGAGCAGCAGTGCGCCTTCGGCCTGCCGCGCCAGGGCATCGGCCGGGTCGATGAGCGGGATGTCCTTGCGCAACTCCTGCAGGCGGGTTTCCAGCGAGGTCATATGGATCTATCCTCCGGCCACGGACGGCACGACCAGTACCTGATCACCGTCGCGAAGGTGGGTCTCCAGGCCTTGTTCGTGCCGGATGTCGGCTTCGTTGACGAACAGGTTGACGTGCGGGCGCAGCTCGCCGCCGCGAGTCAGAATGCGGGTGACCACGTGCGGATGAAGCTCGCCGAGCTGGTCGAGCGCGGTGCCGACGCGGTCGGCCTCCAGCTCGATGCGGCTGCGGCCCTCTGCCAGCGCGCGCAGCGCTGCCGGCAGTTCAATCTGGATGCGAGGCATGATTCCGATTCCTCCTTGGCGCTTGATCGTCAGGTCGGGGCCGACGCACCGCTGCGTTCGACCACGTCCACGACGCCGGAGCCGCTGGCCTGGCGCTGCAGACAGCTGAGCACCACGCGGTCGAATCGATCGCTGTGGGCCAGGGCGTATCGGGCTGTTTTTGCGGCCAGGTCGTGGCGCACGGCGTCGTCGACCTGGTTGATGACCGGCAGTATAGCGCGGCCCCCGGTACCAGCCTGTAAGCCCTTCGGATGAGTCAGGATGGTCCCCAGGTGCTCCGGCGTCAGGAGATCCCCCGGCTCGATGCCCAGCACCGCCGCCACCCGCTCCGGCCGGTGGACGAATTCGGCGTCCAGCGGCCGGCCGATGACCTGCGCCGAAATCACGATCAGGATCAGGTCGGTGCGCGGCGGCAGCACCGGCTCGCCCGGTTTGGGGCATTTCAGTCCGCGCATGCGCGCCCCGTCGGCCTTGACCAGGGTCAGATCGAAGCCGCCGGCCTGATGCAGACGGCCTATGGTCTCGGGCGCCAGGCCGGCGTAGCGGCCCGGCTTTTCGCTGGGGCGAAGAAAGGCCTGGCGACGCGGCCCGGACTTCGCGTCGGCCAGCGCCAGCAGCGCGTCCTCCTCGCCGACGTGGACTGCAACCTCGGTCCAGCGCGGCGGGCGGGCGGTAAACACCGTGCCGGTCCAGGCCAGCCGGCCGTCGGCCTCGGCGCTGAGGGCGTTCATCACGCTTTTCTTGCCGCCGGCGCCAATCGCGGCAACGATGCCGCCAGTCAGGCCGATGGCCTCGGTCAGCGTGCTCATCGGGCCGGTCCTTCGACGATCCCGGCCTGGATGGTCAGAATCGGCGGCAGCACGGCCGGCAGCGGCTGCCAGTCATCGCCCCGGTTGCGGCTGAAGTAAACCTGGCCGCTGGAAGTACCGAAATACACGCCCAGCGGGTCCAGCCCGTCGGTGTCCAGCCCGTCGCGCAGGATGGTGACGTAGCAGTGCGACTGCGGCAGACCCCGGGTCAGGG
>CAZUTZ010000181.1:0-5518 GCA_964623655.1 uncultured Wenzhouxiangella sp. | reverse complement strand
TATCACACAACCCTAACAAAGCCGTAACAGGAAAAGCAAATGCGATTGCCCCCTGCCTGCAGATCGAGTCACTCGTTCGAGCATGAACGTCAACCCCTGCGCTGAATCAGAAATGACCGACGCTGGGCCTGGCGCAAGGCAACGATGGCCTGTCGGGTCAGGCCTGGTGAATTTTCATTCGATGGGCGTGCAGCCGCTCATACAGCGGTGTGCAGAATTCAGCCACTTCCGCGGCGCGGCCGGTCAACTCGATCTTCCGCGCCTGCGGTGAGGAAAACCCGGTCGAGCGCCAGACCGCCGCGTACCAGTGCTTTGCCCACACCCCGTCGCTGTCGCGCGGCCCCGGCGGCCAGGTCAGCATCTCGGGGCGAAAGTCGATGTCCAGCCACTCGCACAGCGCGCGCAGGTAGTCCTCGGGTGCGTTCAGGAACTCACCGCCGTCGATCACCGGCGGTGCGCGACCGATGTTTTGCTCCAGCCAGTCGAACAGCATGGTCTGCTGCGGCAGGCCGACGTCCTCGGGGGTGATGTTGTCGGTGCCGCGCGCGCGCACGTAGGAAGCCACCACTTCGTCGGGCCGGCGAATCAGGAAGACATTGTTCAGCTCGGCAATCCAGTGCAGCCCGATGGACGGATCGAGATGGTGACACATGTGTTTTTGATACCAGATCGCGTGACCTCCGGGCACCGGGCCGCGGGTCAGCGCGGCGGCGACCTTGCGCCAGTCGCGCTCGCCGGCGGCCATGACTTCTTCGCGCACGGGATGATCGGCGCCGCTTAAAGATAGCCAGGCGGCGTACAGCGGTTCGTCGGAAACGGCGCAATCCGGACGGTTCTCCCAGGCGCGCATCATGGCCGTGGAAATGTTGCGCGGCCCGGACCACATGGCAATGCGCAGCGGCTGAGACATTCCGGTTACTCCGGTTTGCGGCGCCCGGCCACGTCGGCGCGCACGAGCTCGGCGTAAAGCGATTGCAGATGCTGCGTCATCGGACCGGGCAGGGGCGTGTGCATGTTGCGCCCGTCGACCGAGCGTACAGGCGTCAGTCCGCCCAGCGTGCCGGTCACGAAAGCTTCTTCCGCGCCGTAGACCTCGGTCAGGCTGAAGTCCTTCTCGAAGCAGGGGATGGCGTTGTCGCGGCAGATCGCCAGCACGTTGCCGCGAGTGATGCCGCCCAGGCAGTACTTGCCGCTGGAGGTCCACACCTGGCCGCCGCGCACGATGAAGAAATGCGTGGAATTGCAGGTCGCCACGAAACCGTGCGGGTCGAGCATCAACGCCTCGTCGGCGCCGGCTTCGTTGGCCTGGATGCAGGCGCTGATGCAGTTGAACTTGGAGTGCGAGTTGATCTTCTGATCCTGTACATCCGGCGCGCCCCGGCGCACGTGCACGGTAAACAGCTTGAGCCCGCGACCGGCCGCGTCCGGGTCGTGCGGGCTTTGCGCCGGAACAATGACCACCGTGGCACGGCCTACGGCCAGGCGCGGGTCCTGGTAGGGCTGGCGGCGGATGCCGCGGGTGACCATGAGTCGCAGATGCGCGTCGTTGACCAGCCCGTTGGCCTCGATGGTCTCGTAGATCGCCCGGGTCAGCGCCTCGCGATCCAGGCCGATGTCGAGCACGATGGCTCGTGCGGCCTCGAACAGGCGGTCCAGGTGCGGTTCGAGAAAGGCCGGATGCCCGTCGACCACGCGCAGGCCCTCCCACACGCCGTCCCCGAGCACGAAGCCCGAATCGAATACCGAAACGCGGGCCTGTTCTTCATCGACCAGCTGGCCGTTCAGATGGATCTTCATCAGCTTGTCGTGCCTGGGATCACGGGATGTCGGAAAACGCATCAAGAGCGTGGCCAGGCTCCAGTATGGGAATTCCTCGCCACGGATCAAGCTGCAATAAATCCCGATCACCGGTAACGATCATCTGGGCGCCACCGTTCAGGGCGGTCTCCAGGATCTTGTCGTCATCGCGATCCCGGCAGCCCATCACCCCGCCGGTAATCCCGACCATTTCGGCAACCGCATCGAGTTCGGCCAGGAAGCGAAATCGCTTGTCCCTGCCGACATAGTTGTCAAAGCGCGGGCGCAGCAAACGACTGTGCAGTTCCGCCTGCGTGGCCTCGGAAAAAATCAGGATCGAGCGTCGCTGCCGCAGCCGCTCGAACAACAGCGCAGGAGAACCGGCGGGAGACAGGACAGCGCTTATCAGGACATTGCTGTCCAAAACCAGCCGGTCAGCTGTCATCGGCCAGCAGTTGGGATAGCTTCTCGTCGGTCAGCCCCTGTGCCGAAGCCTCCCCGCGCATATCCTCAACCGTGCTCGCCAGACGATCCCAGGCCAGGCCACGCAAGCGCTGGTATTGCTCCTCCGACATCACTACCCCGGCCGAGCGACCATGCCGGGTAACTCGCACGGGCGCGCGCTGCGCCGATTCCAGCAGTTGCCCGAATTGATTCTTTGCTTCACGAGCGCTGATTTCTTTCATGTGGCCATTGTAGCTATTTTGGCCAATGGCTGGGGAAGTTACCCTACCGCACGCGGCCTGAAGCGTGATCAGAAACTGCTCCAGGCTCATGCTGCCAATGATCACCGAAGCGATAAGCGCAATCAGCCAGCGCGGCTGTTTCAGCTCGCCCACCACGCCGTTGTCGAAGGGAATACTCAACCACTGGCCAGATGTCCAAAGCCAGTGCTGAAGACTTCACGACAGATCCTCCTCATCCGCGCCGTGATTCATCACATCCTATAATCGCGGGGTTGTTTTGAGATGCCGCACCAGCACAAGATTCCGACATGGCCAATGCCCTGCTCAGCCTTCAGATCATCCCGCGCACCGGAAGCCACAGTCAGGACATCGCCCTGGTCGACCGCGCAATCGCCCTGATCGACCGGTCCGGCGTGAAGTACCGGGTCGGGCCGCTGGAGACCACCATGGAAGGCGATCTTGCGGCCTTGCTGGATCTTGTTCGCGAGGTCAATGAAGCCATTATGGCCCACGGCAGTGCCGGTGTGCTTTCGCAGATCAAGATCCTGTACGACCCTAATGGGGCGTCCATGGACCGGCTGACGACCAAATACGATCACCCGGCCTGACAGACCGCAATCTCACACGATACGGATGACGACCTTGCCGCGACATCGGCCTTTGCGGCTGCGGCGGTAGGCTTCGTGCGCATCGGCCAGCGCGAATTCACTGTCGATGACCGGCCTCAGCAGCCGCTTTTCGACCATGTCGGCCAAAGTTTCCAGATCCGCGCGTCGCGACTGCACCATCATGCTGTCGGCCTTTTTGCCGAGCAGTCGAAACAGCGGTGTGCCTAGCATGCTGCGCGCGGTGCCGCCGGTGGAGATGAACCAGCCACCGTCGGCGATCAGATCCGAGCAGCTGCGCGGCGATTCGCGCGAGGCCACGTCGAAGACCAGATCGAAGGGTCCGATACCGCGTCTGAAGTCGCCGGCGGTGTAGTCGACGACTTCGTCGGCACCAAGCTCTCGCACCAGATCGATCTTGCCGGCGCTGCACACCGCGGTCACGTGGCAGTCAAGCGCCTTGGCAATTTGAACCGCGAACGTGCCGACGCCGCCCGACGAGCCGATGATCAGCACCCGGCTGCCGGCCTTGACCTGGCCCTTGCGCAATCCCTGAAGCGCGGTCAGGCCCGCCAGGGGCATGGCGGCCGCTTCGATAAAAGACAACGAAGACGGCATCAGGGCAATGCAGTTGTGGTCGATCCGGGTTTTTTCCGCCAGAGTGGCGGTGCGCAGCCGCATGTCCATGCCGAACACCGCATCACCCGGGCCGAAATCGGTCACCCGACGACCGACCGCCAGCACCACACCGGCCAGATCATCGCCGAACATGGCTTGCGGCCGAACGCCGCGAACCGGCCGGGTGGCCGAAGCCAGCGGATAGTTCAGCTTCCAGTCCTTGGGATTGACCGAGGCGGCATGCACTTTGACCAGCACATCTTCCGGGCCGGGCCGGCCGGGGTCGGGAACGTCGGCCAGGGTCAAGCAGGGCTTGAGACCGCGGCCCGTGGCGATGATCGCTTTCATGGTGTAGCTGCTCCCGGCCCACCGGCGAGCCGCGCGCCTGGCCGATGAGGTCAGCGCGGGTCCGCGCCAGGTGGACTCCCGTTCAAGGACTCCACTTACGATGATGATCCTTTACCGAGGTGAGGTCAAGCGTGGGCCGGTCGAAGCTACGTTGAAAAAAAAGCCAAAAAAAAAGCCCCGGCAAATTGCCGGGGCTTTTGAGCATGGACGCCGCTACGTTGATCAGAGGGCGCTTTCCATTTTTTCGTAGTCGTAACCGTCAGCCTTCGACATTTCCTGTGCCGTCAGCGCCAGCAGAATGCCGTAGATCACTTTCGATGCGATATCGGCAACGGTATAGGTTACATGGCGCAACATCACGGCCCATTCATTCAAGGCAGCTTCGGTAATGCCGAACAGATAGGGCATGACGTAGGCGATCGGATAAAGCATCCAGGACACTACGAAGATGATCCAGATCATGCCCAGATAACGCTGCGCCTTGGGTGGTGCACCGACCTGACCTTCCCGGATGACCTTGCGCATGAGATAAAGAATATGGATAAAGAACCCCGTCGACACCAGGCCCCAGAAAACAAAAACGGGCGTATTGGTCACTTCAAAGTACTGACCGATGTAGCCGGTCAGAATCATCAGCGTTCCAGAGATCCAGAAACCGTTGCGAATGGAGCTGAACTTGCTGGTCGTCAGAGTCACGACAAACAGAATCTGGAACAACAACATCGGAACGTCGATCAGCCAGTTGAGATAACGATAACCGTTGTTAAAAAGGTCCCGACCCTCGCCAAGCATGTAGCGACCGGCTTCCATGTCATAGACCATGGCATTGGTCCAGTTCTGTTGCTGAATCATGAGCAGCAGAAATGCCGATACCATCACAACGACTGACAATACCGAAGAGATGCGGTACTTGGGAGCGACGGTCTTGATGGTGAGAACGAAATAAAGCAACGCCGCCAGCATGACAGCGAAACCGAAAGTCAAAACGTGCGCCGAGAATTGATACGCAATTTCCGAAAAGCCCGTAGAAGCGCCCGTATAGTTTTCGAACGTGGCGTTACCGAGAGCGTCGATCAAATCGTCCATTAAACATTCCTTGTTGGTTTTCAGGCAACTGATGAATGCACAAAACGCCATAGTGCGCGCTCTGTGACGGGCGCTACCCTGAGGCCTGATCGTGACGAATTGGTGAGGTTTAAGTGAGTGAAGATCTTCACGTCGGGCAAGAAGCAGATGGGTCTTCAAAACGTTGATCTGCCCTACACAGAATCGGCTTACCGTGCTTAACGATCAATCGTTTCTTCTTGGCAGAGGTGTAGAAAAATCACGTGCTGTAAGGACTGTCCAAAAAGCCGGACTATGATGTGTCCGTACTCAGAAAATAGGGACAGACTCTTCGTCTTGCCGGACCGCATTACCGTCCCGACCGTGCCCGCGCCGCATCGGGCCGAACTGCATCGCGCT
>CAZUTZ010000180.1:0-5520 GCA_964623655.1 uncultured Wenzhouxiangella sp. | reverse complement strand
CGCCCGGCTCCAGTGAATTGGTCTTGATCTTCATGATCGCCTTGCGCAGGCGCTTCTCCGGCAGCCACAGCGGGATGGTGTTGTCGTAGCTCTTCGACATCTTGCGCCCGTCGGTGCCCGGCAAGGTGGCGACGTGCTCGTCGACCACCGCCTCCGGCAGCACGAAATGCTCACCGTAGCGGTGATTGAAGCGCTGGGCAATATCGCGCGCCATTTCCAGGTGCTGCACCTGGTCCTTGCCGACCGGCACCTGGTGGGCGTTGAACATCAGAATGTCGGCGGCCATGAGCACCGGGTAGGAGAACAGACCCATGGTGATGCCCTGGTCGGCGTCCTCGCCGCCGAGCTGGTTGTCGTCCACGGCGGCCTTGTAGGCGTGCGCGCGGTTCATCAAACCCTTGGCGGTCACGCATGACAGCAACCAGGTCAGTTCGGGGATTTCGGGCACGTCGGACTGGCGGTAAAACACCGCGCGCTGGGTGTCCAGCCCCAGTGCCAGCCAGGTGGCGGCAATTTCCAGGGTCGAGCGCTGCACGCGCTCCGGCTCCTCGCATTTGACCAGGGCGTGATAATCGGCCAGAAAGTAGTAGGAGTCCGTGGCCTCGTCGCGGCTGGAGGCAATGGCCGGCTTGATGGCGCCGACATAGTTGCCCAGATGCGGGGTGCCGGTGGTGGTAATGCCGGTCAGAACGCGGATTTTCTCGCTCATTTTTTAACTGTCTTTGAATTGGCGATAGAGGCGAAGGTTCAGCTATTGTAGTCAAGCTGGCGCTCGGGTCTGGCGGCGCATGTCTGCAAATGCCCCCGCTGTGCATTGCCGACAGAAGCCTTTTTCAGGGCGCCTGGGCCACTTCAAACAGAGGAATCTCGCATGGATCTGATCACGGCCAGCTACGTGGCCACCAGGCCTGACCGCGATCCCGAAATCCTGGCCGAAAACATCACGCGCGAGCAGAGTCTGGAACTGACCCGAAGCCTGATTCCCGGCGAGATCGCCCAACGGCTGCTCGGGCGCGTGCTCGCTGTTCAGCCCATTGACGAGGCGCGCTGGCGTCTGGAGATTGGCTTTCCGACCGAGCTGGCAAGCCGGCAAATCGGACAACTGCTGCAGCTGGTCTACGGCAACGTGTCGTTTTATCCGCGCATCCGCCTGGTCGATTTAAGCCTGCCCGAATCGCTGCTGGGCCGGCTGCCGGGTCCGATCGGCGGGCTGCCGGCCATCCGCCGCCTGATCGAAGTCCCTGACCGAGCCCTGCTGATGACCGTACTGAAGCCACGCGGCAGCGCGCCTGAAAGCCTGGCCCGGCTGGCGCTGGAATTCGCCCGCGGCGGCGGCGATCTGGTCAAGGACGACCAGAATCTGGTCGAAGTCGATCCGGCTGCATTCAGACGCCGAATCGCTGCCTGCGCGGAGGCGGTCGATCGAGCTGCCGAGGAGACCGGGCGGCGCTGTCTTTATCTACCGCATGTCGCCGGCAGCGGCGATCATCTCAAACGTCAGCTCGATGCCGTGGTCGAGCTGGAACGGCCCGGTGTGGTTTTTTGCAGCTGGATCATGGGTCTGGAAACAGCAGCCAGCGCGGCGCGCGAGCGCGGCCTGATGTGGCTGTCGCATCCGGCCATGGCCGGCAGTTTCACTGAAGGCGGCGACCGCGGAATTGCCACCCCGGTCCTGCTCGGCACCCTGGTGCGATTGGCGGGCGCCGATATCAGCATTCTTCCCGGCAGCGGCGGGCGTCTGCAAACCGGCAACCAGGCCGACGTCGAACGTACCTGTCGAGCCCTGACCAAGGAACTGGGCTCGATGCCAACCACCCTGCCCTGCTTCGGCGGCGGCAAGCGTCTGGAGCAGGCGCCAGAGACAGCCGTCCGCTTCGGGCGCGACTGTGCGCTGCTGGTCGGCGGCGATCTGATCGGGCGCAGCGAGGACCTGCGCCGCGACGTGGAAGCCACCATTGCCGCGCTGTCGGCTTGATCGCCGGCTGCCACCCTGCTAACGTTTTTGATCCCTGACTTGGCGATTGATTTTCTTGACGACGCTGCATTACCTGGCCTACGGCTCGAACCTGCACCCGCTACGCCTGCGCGAACGCGTGCCGTCCGCCGAACTGCTTGGGGTGGTGCCGCTGAGTGGAAGAGAGGTCGTTTTCCACAAGATCAGCCCGGACGGCTCGAGCAAATGCGATCTGGTCGAGAGCGGGCGCCGTGCCCTGGCTTTCGGCGCCTTGTATGCCATGGATCGCGGTCATCTGGATGCCCTGGACCGCTTCGAAGGCCTGGGCTCGGGCTATGACCGCAGGGATTTCCCGCTGATGTTTCGCGGTCGGGCGCTGCGACCGTTCACCTACCGGGCTTCGCCCACGCATGTCAATCCGGCGCTTAAACCTTTCGATTGGTACCGCGATATCGTCGTCGCCGGTGCACGCTTTTTCGACCTGCCGGCCTGGTACCACCGGAACCTCGCCGAGGCACCGGCACAAGCCGACCCGGACCCCGAGCGCCAAACCACCCACGCGGCTCTGCTTGCGCGGCTGCAGGAGTTTCCGCCGGCCGCAAGCCATGCCCGGAATCGAGAGTCGACGGCGAGCCGTCATCACGCCGCGTGTTAAGGTTGGGAGTCAACTCAAAACTGGAAAGCTAATGGAAATCAAGCCCGACACCGTCGTCAGCATCGACTACACCTTGACCGGTGATGACGGTCAGGTGATTGATACTTCGGAAGGCCGCGAGCCCCTGGTCTACCTGCACGGCCACGGCAACATCATCCCCGGCCTGGAAAACGCCATCGAAGGCAAGTCGGCCGGCGACGAACTGGCGGTCAGCGTGCAGCCCGAAGAAGGGTATGGCCCTTATCGCGAAGAACTGGTTCAGGAAGTGCCGCGCTCGGCCTTCGACGGCCAGGAAAAAGTCGAACCCGGCATGAGTTTTCGGGCAGAATCATCAGCAGGGCCGATGACCGTTACCGTGCGCGAGGTGGGCCCTGAAACGGTCAAGGTCGACGCCAACCACATGCTTGCCGGCCAGGTGCTGAATTTCCAGGTCGAGATCAAGGATGTGCGTGAGGCCACCGACGAGGAGAAAGCCGAGGGCGCCGTCGGCTCTTAGACGGATTCGCAACCCGACGGTCCGTCAGAGCCCTGACGGACCGCTCGCCGCGCTCCCGTGACGGTAAACTTTTCCAGATACAACCGGGAGCTGCGGCAGTGGCCGATGATTCGCAAAAACCATGGCACGCGCTGAGAGAGGAAGAACTCCTCGCGGCGCTGGATACTTCCAAAAACGGGCTTGATCAGGCATCTGCTGCCGAACGGCTCCAGGAGCACGGCCCCAACCGACTGCCCGAAGCGCCGAAAACGCCGGCTATCGTCCGATTCCTCGCGCAATTTCATAATCTGCTGATCTACGTGCTGATGGTGGCCGGCGTGGCCGCGCTGGCACTGGGTCATATGGTCGACGCCATTGTCATTCTGGCGGTTGTGGTCATCAACGCCCTGATTGGCTTTATCCAGGAAGGCAAAGCCGAACAGGCCATGGAGGCCATCGGCAAGATGCTGGCGCTGAAAGCCACCGCTCGCCGTGATGGCCGCTGGCAGGAGGTGCCGGCCGAAGAACTGGTGCCGGGGGATATTGTTCGCATCAAGTCCGGCGATCGCGTGCCGGCCGATATCCGTCTGATCGACGCCCACGGCCTTCGCGTGGACCAGGCGGCACTGACCGGCGAATCCGTCCCGGTCGGCAAAAGACCCGATGTGGTGGCCGAAGATACCGACCTGGCCGACCGTCGCAGCATGATCTATTCCGGCTGCATGGCAACCAGCGGCCAGGCCACGGGCGTGGTGGCCATCACCGGCGCCGAGACCGAACTCGGTCGCATCAGCGACATGCTCAAAAGCGTGGAAAAGCTGACCACGCCGCTGCTGCAGAAGATCAATCACTTTGCCCGTCTGCTGACCATCATCATTCTGGTCCTGACCGCCTTTGTGGTCGCCATGGGTGCCCTGGTCCACGGCATGGGCATCGGCGAGGGTCTGGTAGCCGGGATTGCCTTGGCCGTCGCCGCCATCCCTGAAGGCCTGCCGGCCATCATCACCATCACGCTGGCGATTGGTGTGCAGCAAATGGCCAAGCGCAACGCCATTGTCCGCCGGCTGCCAGCGGTGGAGACGCTGGGCTCGGTCACCATCGTTTGCAGCGACAAGACCGGCACCCTGACCGCCAACGAACTCAAGGCCCGCCAGATCGCCCTGGCCGAAGGGATGTTCGATCCGAAAAAAGACTCGCTGGACTCCGGGGCCGGCCAGGCGTTGCTGCGCTCGGCTGTGCTGTGCAACGATTTCGAGCCGGGCGCCGACAGCGGCGATCCGCTTGAACGCGCCCTGGTTCTGATGGCCGAGAATCAGAAAACCGACGTCAATGACCTGCGCGAGCAACACCCGCGCACGGGGCTGATTCCGTTCTCATCCGACCACAAGTTTATGGCCAGTCTGAGCCAGGGACTGATTACCATGAAAGGCGCGCCGGAAGCCATCCTCGCGCGCTGCCAGTTCCAGCATGACGGACGCGAAACGACCGGCCTGGACCATGACTTCTGGAACGACTGTCTGGACCGCATGACCAACAACGGCCTGCGCGTGCTGGCCGTGGCCGAGAAACGGGTCGATGATTCCCTGGAAGAGCTGGACGAAAACCGTCCGCCCGAGGATCTGACCCTGCTCGGCCTGGTCGGCTTCGCCGATCCGCCGCGACCGGACGTGCCCGACGCCATTCAGGCCTGCCAGGCCGCCGGTATTCGGGTCAAGATGATCACCGGCGATCATGTCTCGACAGCGCGCGCCATCGCCGCCGAACTGGGCCTGATGCAATCCGACGGCCAGTCGCTGACCGGCCAGGAGCTGGACCAGCTGAGCGCCGAGGAGCTGCAGGAAAAGGTCATCGACACCGATGTGTTCGCCCGAACCACGCCGGAACACAAGCTCAGGCTGGTCAAGGCCCTGCAGGCCCATCATGAAGTCGTGGCCATGACCGGCGACGGCGCCAACGACGCGCCAGCCCTCAAGCGCGCCGACATCGGCGTGGCCATGGGCATCAAGGGCACCGAAGCCTCGCGCCAGGCCGCCGAAATGGTCCTCGCCGACGACCACTTCGCCACGATCGCCAACGGCGTCGAGGAAGGCCGCGGCGTCTACGACAACATCCGCAAGGCCATTCTGTTCGTGCTGCCGACCAATGCCGCCCAGGCTCTGGTCATCATCCTGGCCGTGCTGGCCGGACTGACCCTGCCCATCACCCCGGTGCAGATCCTCTGGGTCAACATGGCGATCGCCGTAACCCTGGCCCTTTCGCTGGCTTTCGAACCGCTGGAAAAGGATGTCATGCGTCGCCAGCCGCGACCGCTGGACCAGGAACTGCTGACCTCGTTCGTCGTTTCCCGCATCTTGTGGGTCGGGCTGGTGCTGACCGCAGGAACGTTCATTCTGTTCAACCAGATCCTGGCCGAAACCGGCGACGAACTGCTGGCCC
>CAZUTZ010000179.1:0-5522 GCA_964623655.1 uncultured Wenzhouxiangella sp. | reverse complement strand
CACAACGCTTGTGCGACGGCTGAGCGTTACCTAATTAGCCGCATGGCCCACTAGGGAATCGGGATTGCTTCAGCGGTTCCTTAACTGCCGCTCGATCCGTTGCTCAAGGCCTGATCGAGAAGGCGGTCGCGCATTCGGCGATGGAAAGGTTCATCGCCGAACCAGATCATGAAATATTTTTCCGCACCTTCCTCTGCATCACACTGTTGCAGCAACTCCCCGTTGAAGTACATTTTCAGGCCCTCGTCCGGGTGAAACACGACGTCGTACCGGTCACCGTCCTCGGCGTCGACGTAGGCATCGGCCATGCAGCGAAGGGGATCGGGCAATTCGTCCGAGTCATTCAGCGAGAGATTTTTCTTCAGCGTCGATCGGGCCGTTTCGACCAGGTCATCGCCGCTGAAAGATCGTGCCAATTCCAGCGAGAAGAGTTTGGGTATCGGCTCAAGAATTCTTTCTGCATCGTTGCATTGATCCAGGTAGAGCAGCGCAGTCCCCACCCGGAAAAGTCCTGCGACCCGCAACTCCAGTTCAGCGCACCGTTTCAGTTGAAGATCATCGGTAATGCTCGCTGGGGTGTGGGACGCGGCGAGTGCAAGCAATAAGCCGACAAACGCAATGCCCGAATTCAAGCTGATGTGCTTCACATGGAGCTCCTCGCCCGTCTGACGGCGAAGCCGACGAAAGGCAGATGGGCGTACAAGGCATGACCGCTATCCCAGAAGTCCTGATGGAGCACAACCCGACCGTCGTCATCGAAGCGCAGATGGGTCATGCCGATTGATCGGGAATGAATGTCCCGGCCCACCGCGCGAGTCTTGAATTCCATGGTCCAGCGCAGGTAGACGTCCGGTCCGTCGGCGATCACCTGGTGGACTTCGACAATGCTCTCGTGGAGTCCTGCGCCGGTCTTTTCCATGTAGTCGGCAAGTTCTTCAACCCGGGAGAAGGTGTGCAGGGTATCGTTGAAAAACAGTGCATCGGCATACGTTTCGCGTATCCGGTCGGCGAGACGTGGATCGGTCAGATCGGCGTAGGTTTCCTTGAACCGGGCCACCCCGGCGTCGATGCCGACTTCCGATCCCGGAAACTTCGCCATCGCTTGTTCATAGGGCTCAATCATTTCTGGCACTCCCGCTGCACCGCGGCCGCTGCATCCCACAATCAGCGCGGTTGCCAGCATGCCGATCAACATCTGCGTTAACTTCGAATAATTCACGGCCGAGAGTTTGGGCGCTCCGGATCAAAGGCCGGTGAAGGTGTGCCGGAGCTGTCCGCAGTTCTTCAAGTGTCGGCGGGGCGAGGTCGCATTTGAGGATCCGGGTGCCTGGGTAGAAGGCGTTCGCGCTGGAGCAGGCGGTGTTGGCCGGGATTCACGTGTTTTGCCAGGGCAGGTCGCTAATATTCCGATCCTCAGCAGTAACCAATGGATCAAGTCTTGAAAAACGCGCTCCTTGCCTGGGTTGATTCTTCGCGCTATCAAAGTGACGAGACAGGAATCGACTGGGTGCGAATCGTGCCCTTCATCGCGCTTCATTTGGTATGTCTCAGCGTGATCTGGGTGGGTGTGTCCACGGCAGCAGTGCTGGCATTCGCGTTCAGCTATTTGATCCGGATGTTTGCGATCACTGCTTTCTACCATCGGTACTTTTCCCATCGGTCATTCAAGACCAGCCGGATCCTGCAGTTCGTCTTTGCCGTGATCGGGGCTGCCTCGACCCAGCGTGGACCGCTCTGGTGGGCATCTCACCACCGGCAACATCACCGCTGCGCCGACCAGGAATCCGACCCGCACGCGCCGCGCCACGGTTTCTGGTGGAGTCACATGGGCTGGTTCCTGAGCCGAGAGCATTTCGTGACCGATTACGATCGGATTCCGGACCTCGCACAATATCCGGAACTGCGCTGGCTGGATCGCTACGCGCTGCTCGTTCCCGTGGTTTACGCCGCCATGTGGTTCGGGCTCGGTGTCATTCTTTCGCACATCGCGCCGGGACTTGGAACCAGCGGCTGGCAAATGCTGGTCTGGGGCTATTTCATCTCGACCGTTGTCTTAATCCACGCCACTTTGACCATCAACTCACTGGCTCATGTCTGGGGAAAGCGGCGTTATGCCACCCGTGATGACAGCCGGAACAATTTCTGGCTGGCACTACTGACCCTGGGCGAAGGCTGGCATAACAATCACCATCATTATCCCGGCTCGGCGCGGCAGGGTTTTTTCTGGTGGGAAGTCGATTTGAGCTACTACGCGCTGAAACTCATGAGCTGGCTTGGCCTGGTGTGGGATGTCAAGGGCGTGCCCGAACCGATCAGGAATTCGCGCCGACTCAGGGCCACGTCTTGAAAGTCGTAGTCGTAGGGGCCGGCGTAGCCGGGCTCTACGCTGCCTGGCATTTGTCGGAAAACCACGAAGTTGTGGTTCTGGAAGCCGACGAGCGCCTGGGCGGTCACGCCGACACCCATCTGATTTCAGAGCCGGAACGCGAATTGTGGATCGATTCCGGTTTCATCGTTTTCAACGAGCGTCATTACCCGCTTTTGACGCGCTGGTTCCAGGACATGAATGTGAGCTGGCGCGATTCGGATATGAGCTTCGCGGTCAGCGATGAAGCCACTGGTCTGGAGTACAACGCGACCAGTCTCAACCGCCTGTTCTGCCAGCGTCGCAATCTGGTCAGCCCGCGCTTTTGGCGCATGTTTCGTGACATTGTTCGTTTCTATCGCGAGGCGCCGGCGTTACTCGACAGCCTCGATGAACGCATCACGCTTGGCCAGTGGCTTGCCGCCAGCGGCCTGAGTCCAATGTTTCGGGAGCAGCACCTGTTGCCGATGGCATCTGCACTTTGGTCGGCGCCGATGGGTCAGATCACTGATTTCCCCATGCTCCATCTGCTCAGGTTCATGGATAACCACAACATGCTGCAGCTCAAGGGCAGGCCGACCTGGCGCACCGTTGCCGGCGGCAGCCGCAGCTACGTGGAGAAGGCCGCTCGCTGCTCGGCGCGCTTCGAGACGGGGTGTCCGGTCAGGTCCGTCCACCGTGGTCCGAACGGCCTGTCGGTGCTCACCGAGACCGATGAAATAAATGTCGACCAGGTCATTTTGGCCTGCCATTCAGACCAGGCTTTGGCCTTGCTTGACCAGCCCACGCGCACGGAGCAGGCAGTTCTGGGCGCCATCGGCTATCAGCCCAATGAAGCGGTCATGCACACCGACGCTTCCTTGCTGCCTCGGCTGCCGGCCGCGCGGGCGGCCTGGAACGTCCGTCGTCAGGCCGGTGATCAGGAGCAGTGCAGGGTGTCCTATTACATGAATCGCCTGCAGGGTATCGATAGCCAACGCGACTATATCGTCTCGCTCAACCAGACCGAGCAGGTCGACCCGGGCCGCATTCTGGTGCGTCGCCAGTATCAGCACCCGGTGTTTACGCCGGAAGCGGTGGCGGCGCAGGCGCGCTGGGAAGAGATCAACGGTCACGACGGCATCTGGTTCTGCGGCGCGTGGTGGGGCTGGGGGTTTCACGAGGACGGCGCGCGCAGCGCGCGGCGGGTGATTGATGCCATGGAGCAGAACACAGGGGGCCGTCGGCACCATGGATAACGCGCTCGCCGCCGGGACGGTCTGGCATCGTCGCCGCACGCCGCGCCGGCACCGCTTCAGCTACCGCCTGTACTACAGCTTGCTCGACATCGAGCAGATCGATACGGTGTGTCACCGATCGATCTTGTGGTCGCGCGAGCGTCTCAATCTGGTGTGTTTTCGGCGCAGCGACTATCTGGGCGATCCGGCGCAGCCGCTGGCCGAGGCGGTCAGGGAACTTGTGCAGACACGTATCGGCGTTCGCCCGGAAGGGCGGATCATGCTGTTGACCCATCTTCGCCAGTGGGGCGTTTGTTTCAACCCGGTCAGCTTTTATGTCTGTCTCGACCACCATCAGGCGCCTCAATTCATCGTCGCTGAAATTCACAACACGCCCTGGGGCGAGCGCCATGCCTACGTGCTCGATTGCCGGGAGCAAACCGGACCGGCGTATCGGTTCGCGTTTTCCAAGGCGTTTCATGTCTCACCGTTTCTGCCGATGAATTTGGACTACGACTGGCGCTTCTGTTTTGCAGACGATCGGCTGCGTGTTCACATGGTGGTGATGGACGGCGACTCAGAATCCTTCGCCGCAGGGATGGAGTTGCGAAAGCGGGCGTTGACCCGGCGTGAAATGCGGCGCATGCCGCTGAAAGTTCCAGTCTTGACCGCGCGCGTGCTCGCCGCCATTTACTGGCAGGCGCTGAAGCTCTGGCTCAAGCGCGTTCCGTTCTATTCCCACCCCAGCAAGAAAGTTGAGCAGGCATGAGCGAGAAAACCGAAACGATCAGGCTGGAAAGGATGGACGGCGCAAGCAGCGGCCGTCTGGATCGATGGCTGCGTTCACGCGTCCTGAGCCGTTTTTCCGCACTGGAACACGGCACGCTTTTGATTCGCGATGCCTGCGGCGAGACGCGCGTGGGCCACGGCGGATCACTGTGCGGGCAGGTCGAGGTGCACGACATGCGTTTCTGGCGGCTGGTCGCCACCGGCGGCGGTCTGGGCGCGGCCGAAGCGTATATCGCCGGCCTCTGGGACAGCCCGGACCTGGTTTCCGTGATCCGCGTCCTGGCCCGGAACCGTGCCGCGCTGACCGCCATTGACCAGGGCGGCGCCCGCCTGACCGGGGCCCTGATGAAAATCTGGCATGCCTTCAACCGCAACAGCCTGAATGGGTCCCGGCGCAACATCGCAGCCCACTACGATCTGGGCAACGAATTCTTCGCCGAATGGCTGGACGAGCGGATGCAGTATTCCAGTGCCCTTTTCATGAGCGAAGACGACACGCTGGAGCAGGCACAGGTGGCCAAGCTGGATCGCATCTGCGCCAAGCTGGCGCTCGAATCTCGGCATCACCTGCTCGAAATCGGGACGGGCTGGGGCGGCCTCGCCATCCACGCAGCCCAGACCACCGGCTGCAGGGTGACCAGTATTACCATCTCGCGCGAACAGTACGAATATGCCAGGGCGCGCGTCAGATCGCTGGGGCTCGAGAACCGCGTCGAAGTGTTGCTCAAAGATTATCGCGATCTCGACGGCCGCTATGATCGGGTTGTTTCGGTTGAAATGATTGAAGCGGTGGGTCATCACTACCTGGACACCTACCTGGCCCGCATCGAGGGCTGTCTGAAGCCGGACGGCCTTGCGCTGATTCAGGCCATCACGATCGAAGATTTCCGCTATGAGCGAGCGCTGGGAACCGTGGACTACATCAAGCGCTATGTCTTCCCCGGCAGCTTCATTCCCTCGATCAGCGCGATCACATCGGCGATGGCGCGATCGACCCGACTCGGCCTGATTGAAATGACCGACTTCGGCGCCAGCTATGCGCTCACGCTCAAGGCCTGGCGCGAGCGGTTTGAAGCTGGCTGGGAGCGCATCGTCGAAATGGGCTTCGACGAGACCTTTCGGCGGCGCTGGCGCTACTACCTGGCCTACTG
>CAZUTZ010000178.1:0-5539 GCA_964623655.1 uncultured Wenzhouxiangella sp. | reverse complement strand
CGACTCAGATCTTCATTACCGGCAAGGTCCTCAAGCGACTGATCCACATAAGCCGCATCAATCCGCAGGCTTTCACCGGAGCGATCCGGGGCGGCGAACGAGATGTCTTCGAGCAGGCGCTCCAGGACGGTATGCAGGCGGCGGGCGCCGATGTTTTCGGTCGACTCGTTGACCGCGAAGGCGATTTCGGCCAGGCGGGTGATGGCTTCGTCGGCGAACTCGAGATTCACGCCCTCGGTGTCGAGCAGAGCGCGGTACTGCTCGGTCAGCGAGGCGTCGGGTTCGGTCAGGATGCGCTTGAAGTCTTCGACCGACAGCGCCCGGAGTTCGACCCGGATGGGCAGGCGACCCTGCAGTTCGGGCACCAGGTCGGACGGCTTCGAGACATGGAAGGCGCCGGAGGCGATGAACAGCATGTGGTCGGTCTTGACCGCGCCGTAGCGGGTGTTGACGGTGCAGCCTTCGACCAGCGGCAGGAGGTCGCGCTGCACGCCCTCGCGCGAGACTTCGCCACCGCTGTGGCCGTCGGAACGGCGGGCGACCTTGTCGATTTCATCAACGAACACGATGCCGTTCTGCTCGGCCATGCTCAGCGCCGTCTGCTTGACTTCCTCTTCGTTGATCAGCCGGGCGGCTTCTTCCTCGATCAGCACGGGAATGGCGTCCTTGACCTTCATCTTGCGCGTTTGTTTCTTGCCGCCGGACAGATTGGAAAACATCTGCTGCAGCTGGCTGGTCATTTCCTCCATGCCCGGCGGGGCCATGATTTCCACGCCGACGTTCATGGACACGTCGATTTCGATCTCGCGCTCGTTGAATTCGCCGTTGACCAGCTTGGTGAACATCTTGCGCCGGGTCTCGGAGGACTGCTCAACTGGTTCTTCCGGCGCGTTGGCAAAACCCGAGGTCGGCTGGCGGCGCGGCAGCAGGATGTCGAGTACGCGCTCGATGGCCGCGTCTTCGGCGCGCGAGCGGACTTTGCTCATGGCCTCTTCGCGCGCCATCTTGGCCGCGGTCTCGACCAGGTCACGCACGATGGACTCGACATCCTTGCCGACATAGCCGACTTCGGTGAACTTGGTCGCCTCGACCTTGACGAAGGGCGCATTGGCCAGGGCCGCCAGGCGGCGCGCAATTTCGGTCTTGCCGACCCCGGTCGGGCCGATCATGAGAATGTTCTTGGGCGTGATTTCCGGCCGCAGTTTTTCATCGACCTGCATGCGCCGCCAGCGGTTGCGCAGCGCGATGGCCACGGCGCGCTTGGCGGCCGCCTGGCCGATGATGTGGCGGTCGAGTTCCTGAACGATTTCGCGGGGAGTCATTTGGGACATGGAGATGGGGCGCCTTTAGCGGTTTGCCTTATCAGAGTCGATTCGATGGAAACGCGGCTGTTCGATGGTCGGTCAATCGGTCATCAGCGTTTCGACCGTGAGCTGGTCGTTGGTGTAGATGCAGATTTCGCCGGCCAGCTTCAGCGCTTCGCGGCAGATGGTCTCGGCTTCCAGCTCGGTATGCCGAAGCAGAGCGCGAGCGCCGGCCTGGGCGAACGGCCCGCCGGAACCGATGGCGATCAGCCCCTCCTCGGGCTCGATCACATCGCCGTTGCCGGAAATGATCAGCGAGGCTTCGCGATCGGCCACCGCCAGCAGGGCTTCCAGGCGGCGCAGCAGCCGATCCGTGCGCCAGTCCTTGGCCAGCTCCACGGCGGCTCGCGTCAGATGGCCGGAATGCATTTCCAGCTTGGACTCGAAGCGCTCGAACAGAGTAAAGGCGTCCGCAGTGGCGCCGGCGAAGCCGGCCAGCACCTGGCCCTTGTAGAGCCGGCGAACCTTGCGCGCGTTGGCCTTCATCACCGTATTGCCGAGCGTGACCTGGCCATCGCCCGCGATGACCACCTGCTTGCCGCGGCGCACGGAGACGATGGTGGTGCCGTGAAATTGTTCCATTGGATGGGGCTTCGTTTGGCTCGATTGGCTGATGTGGGGGCGCATGGCTTGGGGTGCAAGTGGGTGGAGGGGACCAGGGACCAGGGACCAGGGATCAGGGACCAGGGATCGGGGATCGGGGATCGGGGGCCAGGGCTGCATGGAGGCCTTTTTATTCATTTCCGGCGCTCCGCCTTTCTATTGAGTGGAGTCTGGCGCCGCGCCGGAATAGCCGCGGAGCCCACTGGTCCCTGGTCCCTATTCCCCGGTCCCTTTCTTAGCCCGCGGATGCGTCTGGTCATACACTTTTGCCAAGTGCTGAAAATCCAGGTGCGTGTAAATCTGGGTGGTCGAGAGGTTGGCGTGGCCGAGGAGTTCCTGGACGGCGCGCAGGTCGCCGGAGGATTCGAGAATATGCGAGGCGAAGGAGTGGCGCAGCTGGTGCGGATGAACGCGCTGATCAAGTCCCTGGCGCTCGGACCAGTAGGCCACGCGCTTCTGGACGGCGCGCACGGTCAGCGGCTTGCCGGTCAGGCTGGTGAAAATGCGCGGCTCGCTGCCGTCGCCCAGGCTCTGATGGACGCCGCGCCAGCGTTTGAGCGCGGCCAGGGCGTGGCGACCGACCGGCACCACGCGTTCGCGCCGGCCCTTGCCGATTACCCGCACCATGCCCTCGGTGAAATCCAGGCGGTCCCAGGTCAGCCCGGTCAGTTCGCTGACGCGCAGGCCCGAGGCATAGAAGAGTTCCAGGATGGCCCGGTCACGTGCGCCAATGGCGCGATCGTCGGGAATTTCAAGCAGGGCCAGGACCTGCTCGATATCCAGCACCTCGGGCAGACGACGCTGCACTTTCGGGGCCCGCACGCCGCGCGTCGGATCATGTCTGAGTTGGCTCCGGTCGCGCAGAAAGCGAAACAGGCGCCGGACTGCCGACAGACGACGCTGCACGCTGCGGGGGCTCAGCCCCCGGCGATGCTCACCGGCGGCAAAGGCGCGGATGTCGTTCTGGTCGATTTGCTTGACGTTCAAACGGTCGTTGCGCCGGGCCCAGTCCAGCAGGAACGCGAGATCACGCTGATAGGCGTCCAGGGTGGCCGGGCTGAGGCTGGACCCGAGCTGGGCGAAAAACGCCTGGATGGCCTGATCGAGTAGAAGCTCGCCGCTTGAGTCAGGCGCGCTTGCGATCGTCACGTTCCGGACGCTTGAGGCGGAAAGCGATGGTCGCGCTCAGGAGGTCAAGAAACAGGGTACCCATGCCCGGATGGAAGCGGTCCTCGCGCTCGGCACCGACGGCCAGTAGCCCGAGGCCGGCGATTGGTACCAGCGCGCTGGAACCAATGGTGTCGGACTGATCCGGGAACAGCAGATCGGCCTTGTCGCGCGTCAGGCGGCCGCAGTAGGCCACGCCCTTGTCAAGCAGCTGATCGAACCACTCGGGTCGACTGCTCACATGCACTTGAACGCAGGGCAGTTCGGCAAGCTCCGGGTCGGGGGCAATCAAATGCAGATAGGCCGCTTCGGCACTGAAGTCCCGCGCCAGTCGATCAAACAGCCGGTTGACGAATTCCGCGCAGGAATCGGCGGTCATGACTTCCAGCGTCAGCTGATGCAGGCGCTGGATCAGGCGCTCGTTCTCCTCGGCGATTGCGGCAAGCTGCTTGAGCTGAGCTTCGAGCTGCTCGTTGCGTCTGCGCAGACGCGAGATCTGATGCTGGATCAACGATGTACTGTGCGGGTCTTCCGGCCACTGCAGATCGTCGATCAATTCCGGATAGTGTTTGAGTAAATCGGGATGCTGGCGAAGGTAATCGACTGCTTGCTCTTCGCTCATCGGGGGTGTCTCGCTCATGGCAATCGTCCATCAAAAACCCGTCGGGCCGGGCCCTGCATGAAGATTGCCTGGCCCGGACCGCGCCAATCTATCACAAGCGTGCCGCCGGGCTGTTCGATCTTGGCCGGCAGTTCTATCAGCCCCTGATGGGCCAGCCAGGCCGCAGTGGCGCAAGCCGCGCTGCCGCAGGCACGGGTTGGGCCGACGCCGCGTTCGTGCACCCGGAGTTCGACCCGATCCGGGGCGGCGATGACCGCAAAGCTGACGTTGGCGCCGTCGGCAAAATGACGCTGCAGGCCGGTCGGGCGGCCCCAGTGCTCGAGCAGTGCCGGCGTTGGCGCCCGGTCCATCAGCACGATCAAATGCGGATTGCCCACGCTGACCGTGCCCAGTCTCAGACAGCCCGGCAAATCAGCGGCCGCGGCGGCCAGCAAGTGCGGGTCCTGGCAGCCCGCGGCGGCTGGATCGAAATTCGGCTGTCCCATGCTGACCCGGATGCTCTGGTCTGTTTCGATTCGGGCCGATACGGTTCCGGCTTCTGTTTCCAGAAGGAATCGGCCTTGCTCCGGCCGGGCCTGGTGCAGCCACAGGGCGACGGCGCGCATGCCGTTGCCGCATTGCCGGGCCCGGGATCCGTCTGCATTGTAAATACGAACCCGGCAATCGACGTCCGGGGTCCCCGATGGATGCAGGATCAACAGCTGGTCGAAACCGATACCGGTGTGGCGGTCGGCCAGCTGCCGGATTTGTTCGGCTGCCGGATCGCTGCCCTGGCCGCGAAAGTCGAGCAGCACGAAGTCGTTGCCGAGTGCTTCGAGCTTGGAAAACCTCAGCCCCGTGGCGGGCTTGCTCATGTCCGACCGATAAAGCCGCTGGCCATCCAGTGACGCTCGGTGGGTCGGCTGAGGCGGAGATCATGCAGGCCCGCCGCTTCGAACTGTTTGCGGACTTCTTCGATGGTCCAGGCGGCCAGCAGACTGTTGTGAAAGTCTTCGCGCAGAATCGCCGGAGCATCCGCGGCGTGCTGATCGACGATCCAGCGAGCACGGGCGGGAGAATCCGGGCGATGCAGATCCATGATCTGCACATACGTGCCGGGCCGGGCCAGTGCGGCCACGCTGTGCCACAGGCTCATCGGATCCGGTAGATGATGCAGCAAGCTGTTTGAAACAACGGCATCGAACGGGCCCGGCGGACAGCCCTGGGGCAGTCGGGCCTGAAGCAGATCAATTCTTTGTCCCAGGTCGGCGCGCCGGACCGCCTGAGCCGCCAGCGCAAGCATGTTGGGTCCGGCGTCCAAAGCGGTGATGTGCCAGCCCGGAAGTGCCGCGGCCAGACGCAGGCAGATGTCTCCCGGTCCGCAGCCCAGATCGATCAGCCGCCCGCTTTCGCTGCCGTCAAGCCTGGCGGCGACGGCATCGGTAAACAACTGGTTCGGCTCGGAGAAATCGGCTTCGGCATAGGCGCGCGCCTGCTCCGGCGCATCCATCAGCTCAGGCTCTGGGATTCTCTGCATTTTCTTGTTCGCGCTCATCGTCCGGCGGAGGCGCGCTTTGGTCGCTGCGTTCCTCGGGTAGGTAAAGATCGTCTTTGAGCCCGCACGCCGAAAGCATCGGCAGGGTCAGCACCAACAACAGGACTACGGGTACACTGGCGCGCATGAATTCTCGAGATCAAAAACTGCTTGAGTGCGTGGTGCAGGAGACCGGGTCGAACTGCCGCCATGCGGTGATCTGGCTGCACGGGCTGGGTGCCGACGGTCATGACTTCGTCCCGATTGTAC
>CAZUTZ010000177.1:0-5645 GCA_964623655.1 uncultured Wenzhouxiangella sp. | reverse complement strand
TTGACGGCTTCTGCAAGGAAGTGTTCAAGGAGCTGCCGATGGAGTTCGCCGTCGAAGCCAAGGCGCTGCTTGAAATTTCGCTGGAAGGGGCGGTTGGTTAGAACAACGGGCTCAGGGTTCAGGTTTCGGGGTTCAGGACGAGGCATCGTCGGTTCCCTTGCTGAAACCTGAACCCTGAAACCTGAAACCTGTTTTATTTCGAACACGGAATCATCATGCTGAAGATCAAGAACTTGCACGTCGCTATCGGCGATGAGGAAATCATCAAGGGTCTGGACCTCGAAGTCGGTCCGGGCGAATTGCACGCCATCATGGGGCCGAACGGTTCCGGCAAGTCGACGCTGGGCTACGCCCTGGCCGGTCGCGACGACTACGAAATCACTGCCGGCAGCGTGGAATTCGAGGGCGAGGATCTCACCGAAATGGAGCCCGAGGAACGCGCGGCGGCCGGGATGTTTCTGGCTTTCCAGTACCCGGTCGAGATTCCCGGCGTCAACAACGCCTACTTCCTGCGCGCGGCCCTGAACGCCCAGCGCAAGGCGCGCGGTGAGGAAGAGGTCGACTCCATGAACTTCCTGAAAACCGTGCGCGAGTCGCTGTCGGGCCTGCGCATGGACGAGTCGTTGCTCAAGCGCGCTGTCAACGAGGGCTTTTCCGGCGGCGAGAAAAAGCGCAACGAGATTGTCCAGATGGCCGTGCTGAACCCCAAGCTGGCGATCCTGGACGAGACCGATTCCGGGCTGGACATCGACGCGCTCAAGCTGGTTGCCGAAGGCATCAATGCCCAGCGCAACGCACAGCGTTCCTTCGTCGTCATCACGCATTATCAGCGCCTGCTCGACTACCTGAAGCCCGACCACGTCCATGTGCTGGCCGACGGTCGTATCGTCGAGAGCGGTGGTCAGGAACTGGCCGAGCGCCTCGAAGCCGAGGGCTATGCGTTTCTTGAAGCCGCAAGCGAGGCTTGAGCATGAGTGCGATGCTGGAACATCTGGCGCCTGAAGGCGACCTGCTGGAAGACCGCTACGGTGACATCCGCCGCCGCGCGCATCAGCGGCTGATGCAGCAGGGTTTTCCCGATCTCAAGACCGAAGCCTGGAAATACACCTCATTGCGCGTGCTGGAAAAGCGCGAACTCGCGCCCACGGTGCCCGACGCGGTTGCGGCGGCGCCGGAGCTGCCGTTCGCTGCTGACGTGATTCCGGTGGTCAACGGCCGGATCGATGTCGATCAGCTGAATCTGCCCGCCGGCGTCCGCCTCGAGCCGCAGGACCCTGCCGAATTGGTCAACGTCGATTATGGTGACAAGGCCGGCGCGATGGCGTGGCTCAATCTGGCCCGTTTCGAGCAGGCCTGGCGCCTGGTGATTGAGAAATCCCTGACCCGTCCGCTGGTGCTGGCGATGACCACCAGCGAAGATTTTGCCGCCGGGACCCATCCGCGGCTGAAAATCGACGTCGAGCCGGGCGCCGAAGCCGTTTTGATCGAGCAGCAGATTGATCGCGGCCAGGGCCTGGTCAACATCGTTGAGGATATTGCGCTGGCGCGCGGATCCAGGCTCAGGCATCTGATCCAGCGTCGGAACGCCGAGTCGGTCTGGGTGCAGCGGAGCACTGTGATGGTCTCGGCTGACGCCGACTATCGCTGTCACGGGGTGGATCTGGCCGGACGGCTGGTGCGCCAGGACTTGAGCGTCCACCTGACCGAGGCGGGTGCCAACGGTGAAATCGATGGCGTTGTGTTCATCGACAGCAAGCAGCATGTCGACTGGCACACGGCCATCGAACACGAAGTCGGTCATACCACCAGCCGGGAGTCGTTTCGGATCCTGGCCGACGGCAGTGGCGTTGGCGTGTTCAACGGCCGCATTTACATTCAGCGTGGCGCTGACGAAAGCCATTCCGATCTCAATACGGCCAATCTGCTGCTGAGCGAAAACGCCCGCATCAATACCAAGCCGGAGCTGGAGATTTACGCCGAGGAAGTCACTGCCAGCCATGGCGCGACCATCGGCCAGCTGGAAGATTCGGCGTTGTTCTACCTGCGCTCGCGCGGCTTGTCCGCCGGGGAAGCCATGGCGCTGCTGAAGTACGGCTTTGCCGCTGCTCCGCTGGATGGCGCCGAGCCGCCGGAGGCGCGGGAGTGGTTGCTGGATGAGCTGAAAACGGTACTTTAGATCGATCATGGCCTGGTCACCTGAAATCATGCCCGAAACCGAGCCGACAACAGCCGGGCCGACCGTGCGCGATCAGCTCGACGTCATGCGCCTGCGCGAGCAGTTTCCGGTGCTGTCCCGGGAAGTGCACGGCAAGCCGCTGGTCTATTTCGACAACGCGGCCACGGTGCAGCGGCCGCTGGCCGTGATCGAGGCCATGGATGAGTTTTATCGGCGCTACAACGCCAATGTTCATCGCGGCGTCCACCAGCTCTCCGTCGAAGCTTCCGAAGCCTTCGAAGCATCGCGTCTTGCCGTTGCCCGGCTGCTCAACGCACGCAGTGATCGAGAAATCGTTTTCACCCGCGGTGTCACCGAGGCGATCAATCTGGTCGCCAACAGCTATGCCCGGCCACGGATCAAAAGCGGTGACGAAATCCTGATCACGCACATGGAGCACCACGCCAACATCGTGCCCTGGCAGATGCTGTGCGAGCAGACCGGCGCGGTGCTCAAGGTCGCACCTATCAACGAGCGCGGTGAGCTGCTCATGGATGCGTTTGCCGAACTGATCTCCGAGCGAACTCGACTGATCGGCGTGGTCCACGTGTCCAACGCGCTGGGCACGGTCAACCCGGTCGACGAAATCTGTCGCCTGGCCCGCGAGCGCGGGGTGCCGGTGCTGGTCGACGGCGCCCAGGCGACCCCGCACGAAACCATCGATGTGCAGGCGCTGGGCTGCGATTTTTATTGTTTGTCGGCGCACAAGATGTACGGGCCGACCGGCATCGGCGCGCTTTGGGCGCGCGAAGAGATTCTGGAGAGCATGCCCCCTTGGCAGGGTGGCGGCGAGATGATCAACCGGGTCAGTTTCGACGGCACGACCTACAATGAAATTCCGCACCGCTTCGAGGCGGGTACGCCGGATATTTCCGGTGCCATCGGCTTGGGAGCCGCTATCCGCTGGCTGGAGGAAGTGGGCGTGGAGCGCATGAAAGCCCATGAGCAGAAATTGCTCGCCTTGGCCACGCAAAAAATGAGCGAGGTCGAGGGCCTGAAGATCATCGGCCAGGCCGCCGAAAAGGGACCGGTCATTTCTTTCACCCTGGACGGCGTTCATCCCAACGACCTCGGTACGATCATTGACCACCATGGCGTGGCGCTGCGCACCGGCCATCACTGCGCCATGCCGGTGATGCAGTTTTTCGAGGTGCCGGCCACGGCCCGCGTTTCGTTTGCCGCCTACAACCTGTTCTCTGAAATCGATGTCTTTCTCAAGGGCCTGGAACAGGCCCGCGAGATGCTCAGCTGAATCCCGGTCGCCCCCTTTTAGGGCTCGTCCAGACGCCAGTGGCCGAAGATCGGGTTGCCGCGAACGTCAATGCCCAGGGCTTCCAGCCATTCGGCAACCACGTGGTTCGAGTTGTCGAACAAGGTGTAAGGCCGCGGGCCGGTCACGAATTCCAAGCCAAATCGCGCGTTGAAGAAGGCCGGTTCGTCTGCCTCATCGAAGAGCGCCGAGAGGCGGGCGTCCAGCGTGTCGATCTTCTCCGCCGGGGCGGATAGACGGTGCAGCTGCTGGATTTCAACCGGGATTTGCCGACGCAGCTGCTGCTCGTTGGCGATCGGAGTCAGGTCCCGGCGACCCACCGCCGATCGGGTGGGAACGAACAGGGTCGGAAACGCGCGCCAGAAACCGGTGCGGTCTTCGGCATACCAGGTCCAGTCGCCGTGGGCATAGCGCACCAGACTGTCGTCCGGGCGGGTCAGCACCAGGCTGGCGTGGCGGCCGTGGTCCAGCAGAAATACGGGCCGAGTGTCTGCAGGCGGGTCGGCAACCGGGCGCGTAACCACGCCGACGCAGCCACTCAACAGCATCAGGCTTAACAACAGCAACGCATAGGCGTACGGCCGACCACGCGCCACAACGGCGACGGGTGTCCGGGGCGTGAGCGACTGATAGACTTTCACCGCATGTCCATCCAACAGTTGTATCGAGACGTCATCCTCGAACACAATCGCCGTCCGCACAACTACCAGCGGTTGCGCGAGGTCACGCACAGCGCACGCGGGCAGGATGCGTCCTGTGGCGATGATTTGCTGATGGAATTGAAAGTCATCGACAATACCGTTCAAGAGGCGGCTTTTTCCGGGCATGCCTGTGCCGTGACCATGGCGGCCGCCTCGCTTCTGACCGTTTGGCTGCGCGGACGTTCGGCTGAAGAGGTGCGATCCGGACTGAAGCAGTTTTCAGCGCTGCTGAATGATCCCGAGGCACCGGTCGAACCGGCGCTTGGCGATCTAAACGAGCTTCAGCCGGTCGGCGCGTTCCCGGCCCGGCGCCGCAACGCGCTGCTGCCCTGGCGGACGACCGTCAAGGCGCTGGATGCGCCTCAGGCCGAGCCGCTGCCCTGAGCCGGCTCGCTGCCCTGGGCCGGTTCGCTCCCGGATCCGTCGGTCGGCTGCTGCGATTCCCACTCACTGGCTTTGCGCCGGAACTCGCCGAATTTCTTCGACGCACTCTCGAGCTTGCCTTCCCATTCCGGGTTTGGCGTCTGGCCTTCGGTGACCTTGAAAAAGACCTGCATCAAGGCCGTCATGCCGATGGGCTCGATGACGGACTGTTTGACGCCCCAGGCGAAGACCAGGGCAAAGATCAGGGTCAGTGGACCCGCCACGGCCGGCATGATGGCGACCAGACCGATCAGCGGCCCCAGGATCAGCAAGAAGACCAGCAGGGTCAGGCCCCAGATGATGAAGGCCAGGAAAAACGCGTTTTTCAGGAAGGCCTTGTAGTTCTGGGCGTAAAGGATCAGAGCGGTGCGGCTGGAGGCCCACGGATTGTCTGATTTCGTCCGGATGTTGTAGGCCAGTATGACCTCATCCAGGTAAGTCAACGACAGGTTGACCACGGTGTTGATGAACTTGACCAGGTTGCGCAGTCCCGGGATGGGGATGAACGCCGTCACGGTAAAGAAGATGCGGTTGAATGCGCGCAGGACGACCTTGATCAGCTGATCAATGCCGAACAGCACCGAGGACTCGGCAAAGCGCTCGCGCACCACGCGCTGGGCGTGATCAATCTGCCCGCGCCCCTGCGGCAGTTCCTTGCCTTCCATCAGCTCGACCAGCACGGCAATGTGCCCCGCCTTGACCATGTAGAGCAGGTATTCGCGCAGCATGTAGGCGATCACCGCCATAATGCCGAAGCCGACCAGTCCGCCAAAAAAGCTGAAGGCCCCAGGCTCGCCGCCGATCATTCCGATGCCGTAGCCGACGCCGGCGCCGATACCGGTCAGGACGATGTAGGCAAACGTGATGGCAAAGTAGATCAGGAATCGGAACACCAGGAACGGCATGGTGCGGGCCATCAATCCGAGAATTTCGCCGATCTTGAAGTCCATTAGCGGTCAGTCCTTCAGCAGTGAGCGTGTTTGAGTTCTCCTGATCTATACGCAAACAACTGACCAACCCGGCCACGGGATGTCTA
>CAZUTZ010000176.1:0-5647 GCA_964623655.1 uncultured Wenzhouxiangella sp. | reverse complement strand
AGCAGGCCGTCGACGTTGGTCCAGATGTGGATCTCGTCGGCCTTGAGCAAGCGCCCGAAGATGCTGCCGGAATAGTCCGAGCCATTGCGGCCCAGCGTGGAGATGCGGCCGTCGACGGTGCGGCAGATGAAGCCGGTGATGACGTAACGGCTAGACGGATGTTCGGCCATGAACCCGGTCAGCAACCGGCCACTGGTTTCCCAGTCCACCGTGACCATCAGCGCCGCCGGCTTGGTGCGCAGTACTTCGCGGGCGTCGATAAACACCGCGGGCTCGCCGCACTGCTGCAAGCGGCCGGTCAGGAGCTCGGCCGACAGCAGCTCACCAAAGCCGGAAATCAACTCCAGCGCCTCGGTCGGCGCCGAACCCATCAATGCCAGGCTGGCCAGCAGCTGTTCGAGGGTGACAAAGCGTTCATTCAGTTGATCCGCAAGGCGAGTCTTGAGCTCGGGTTGGTCAACCAGGGACTCGGCAACTGCCAGGTGGCGCTGCTGTAGTTCACGCAGCGGTTTCGACCAGTCGTCGCTGCCGCGTGCCGCGCTGTTGGCCAATTCGAGCAGGGTGTTGGTCACACCGGCCATGGCCGAGACCACCACGGCCTGGCCGTCGTCTTCCTTACGGGCAGCCAGGAGGTCGGCTACGTGGGCGATGCGGTCGGCGTCGGCCAGGCTGCTGCCGCCGAATTTATGGATGGTCCAGCGCATTGAGGGTCAGCGGTTAACGACAAGCCTTGAGTGTAACGGTCAGCGCGTGCGGCGCGGTATCTTATGGCGCGGCCGGGGTAACAAAATGCACCCAGCCTACGGCGATGGCCAGGATCGAGGCCGCAGAGATCAGCGCTGCGGCTGCCGGTTTCCAGCCCAGCCCTTTCATTTGCTCGAACTGAATGCCCATGGCAATCGCGGCCATGGCCATGCCGAACAGGAACTGACTGAGCTGTCCTGCGCCATTGATCAGGCCTTGCCACACGACCTGGTCGGCGCCCAGGGCCGCATCGCCGGCGCTGCGCACGACCGAGAGCGCCAGAAATGCCAGGATGAACAATGGCACCGGGATGTAGCGCGGTCGGCCATCGGTCTCGCTCAGCATCCACGCCAGCAGCGGGATGACCAGCACCATGCTGAAATTTCGGATCAGCTTGGTCACTGTGGCCGCGTTCAGCGTGCCGTCCAATTGCCAGAGTTGCTCATAGGCAGCGGCGGCTGCGGTCACCTGAGCGGTATCGTGGACAGCGGCACCGATGATCAGCCCGGCCGCCACCGGGTCGGCTGCCAACGCCGGCAGGATCAAGGGATAGAGCAGGGTGGCCAGCAATCCAACCAGTGCGATGCAGGCCACGGCGTAGGCGGTTTCCTGCGGACGGGCTTTCAGCGCTGGAGCCAGCGCGGCAATGGCCGAGGCGCCGCAAATGGCCGTACCCACGCCCAGCAGTCCGGCCAGGTGGCGGTTGCCACCTGCGCAGCGCACCAGCCAATACGTGAGCGCGAGCCCACTCACGACCACCAGCGCCACCAGCGGCAGCGCCTGGCCGCCGAGCAACCCCAGGTCGATCAGACTGAGCCGCAAACCGATCAGGGCCACCGCGGTTTTCAACAACCAGCCGCGGGCCAGTGCCAGACCCGGCTGCCAGGCCGGCCGGCGCGCCGCGACCCCGCCCAGCGCCAGCCCCGCTAGAATAGCGACCACCATCGGTGAGGCCGGCAGGGTTGATAGCGGCTCGGGTAGCCGCTTCATAAGCCCCACCAGCCCCCAGGCCGAAGCCGCGATAGCAGCGCAGATCGCCAGCCCGGTGACGATGTTTTCTCCTTGGTTCTGCGGGGATGGCCTGGCGCTCATGGTCGCCGACAAGCGTAGTGCAAGCGCCGCGTGCCGTGGCGTTCGCCTTCAAGAGGAGATAAAAGATGTTGGACAAGCCGAGCATTGTGCAGAACTGGCTGCCGCGCTATACGGGAACGCCGGTCGAGGACTTTGGCCAGTACATCCTGCTGACCAATTTCGACAACTATGTCGAAAAGTTCGGCGCGTTGATGGGTGTTGAAGTGCGCGGTCGCGACAAGGCCATGCGCAACGCCACCTGCGAAAACATCTCGATGATCAATTTCGGTATGGGCAGCGCCAATGCCGCGACCATCATGGACCTGCTCAGCGCGGTTACGCCGAAGGCGGTGCTGTTTCTCGGAAAATGCGGTGGTCTGAAGAAAAAAAACCAGCTTGGTGATCTGATCCTGCCGATTGCCGCGATTCGCGGCGAGGGCACTTCAAACGACTATTTTCCGCCCGAAGTCCCGTCCCTGCCGGCCTTCACCCTGCAGCGCGCGGTTTCATCGACCATCCGCGACCACGACAAGGACTACTGGACCGGTACCGTCTACACCACCAATCGCCGGGTCTGGGAACATGATCGGGCGTTCAAGAAATACCTGCGCCGAACGCGCTGCATGGCAATCGACATGGAAACCGCGACCATTTTCATTACCGCGTTCGCCAACGCCATTCCGGCCGGCGCCCTGCTGCTGGTCTCCGACCAGCCCATGACGCCCGACGGCGTCAAGACCGATGCCTCGGATCGCATCATCACCGAGCGCTATGTCGACGCCCAGATTGCCATCGGCATCGACTCGCTGAAAGAAATCGCCAATGAGGGCCGCTCGGTCAGGCACCTGCGTTTCGATTAGAAAAGGCAATCAGGACAAACTTGTTCAAGTAATGAAACCGAAAAGGCACAAATCCCATGATCAAGAACCTTTCCCGACTGATTCTGACCGCGGCGCTGGCGCTGCCGGGAGTGGCCATGACCGCTGAGGACGATCCGTTCCTGTGGCTGGAAGAGATCGAAAGCGATCGCGCACTGGACTGGGCGCGCGAGCAGAATGAGCGCTCGACGGAGTTTCTGGAAAGCCACCCGCACTTCCAGGCGATCCACGAGCGCAACCTGGAGATTCTGACCGCCGATGACCGGATCGCCTTTCCGTCGCTGATGGGCGGGCAGATCTACAACTTCTGGCGTGACGCAAACCACGTGCGCGGCATCTGGCGAGTGACCAGTCGCGAGGGCTACCGCGACGAGCGGCCGGATTGGGATGTCATCATCGATGTCGATGCGCTGGCCGAAAAAGAGGAAGAAAACTGGGTCTGGGGCGGTGCCAGCTGCCTCTATCCGGACTACGATCGCTGCATCATCGGTTTGTCGATCGGTGGTGCCGACGCCAACGTTCGGCGCGAGTTCGACATGGAAACCCGCGAATTTGTCGAAGACGGCTTTGAGCTGCCGGAGTCCAAAAGCTACATCAGCTGGCGCGATCGTGACAGCGTGTTCTTCGGCCCGGCTTTCGAGCCCGAGCAGATGACAACCTCCGAGTATGCCCGCAAGGTCTACATCTGGCGCCGCGGTACGCCGTGGGAAGAGGCCGAACTGGTCTTCGAGGCCGAGCGCGACGATGTGCTGGTCTGGGGTAGCCGCTTCTGGGATGGTGACACGCCGTGGGACATGATCGTGCGGCTGCCGAGCTTTTTCACCCGCGAGTACCACGTGCTGCGCGACGGCGAGACGATCCGTGTCGACGTGCCCGGTGACGCCAACGTCGCCGGCATCATCGGCGGCCAGCTTTTGGTCGAATTGCGCTCGGAGTGGACCGTCGATGAAGAAGTCTTTGCCCAGGGCGCGCTGCTGGCGGCCGATATGGAATCGGTGCTGGCCGGTGATCCCAACTTCGAGCTGCTTTTCGAGCCCAACGAGCGCCAGGCGGTCAACGGCGTTTCCACGACCGAGAACACGGTGATCGTTTCCATTCTCGACAACGTGATCGGTCAGTTTTTGCGCTTCACCTACGGCGAGGACGGTTGGACGCGCGAGCGTCTGGAGATTCCGGGCAGAGGGACCTTGAGCGTGGTCACCACCGACGACAAGTCGGATGCCTTCTACTTCAACTACACCGATTTCTTGACGCCCAGCCAGCTGTTCGAGGCCGATGCCATGGCCGACACCCATCAGCGCATTCGTTCCGAACCCTCGCGCTTTGACAAGGACGGCATGAGCGTGGAGCAGCACTTTGCGACTTCGGCTGACGGCGAGCGCATTCCGTATTTCGTGGTCACGCCGAAAGGCTTTGAGCCCAACGGTGAAAACCCGACGCTGCTCGGCGCCTATGGCGGTTTCGAGGTTGCCCGTACGCCGTTTTACTCGGGCATCATCGGCTCGGCCTGGCTGGAGCGGGGTGGGGTGTATGTGCTGGCCAATATCCGCGGCGGCGGCGAGTTCGGGCCGCGCTGGCACCAGGCCGGTTTGCGCGAGAACCGCCAGCGCGTGTTCGATGATCTGATTGCGGTTTCCGAGGATCTGATTGAACGCGGCATTACATCGCCCGAGCATCTGGGTATCCAGGGCGGGTCCAATGGCGGCCTGCTGACCGGCGCGGTCATGGTGCAGCGACCGGAGCTGTTCAACGCGGTGATCATCCAGGTGCCGCTTCTGGACATGAAGCGTTATCACAAGCTGTTGGCCGGCGCGAGCTGGATGGCCGAGTACGGCAACCCGGACGATCCGGATGACTGGGAATTCCTGAGCGAGTATTCGCCGTATCAGAATCTGTCTGCCGAGGCGGAGTACCCCAAGGCTTTCGTGACGACTTCAACGCGCGATGACCGGGTTCATCCTGCTCACGCCCGCAAGTTCGTGGCGCGCATGATGGAGCAGGACCATGACGTGCTTTACTACGAGAATATCGAGGGCGGACACGGGGGTGCGGCCAATCTGGAGCAGAGTGCTTATATCAATGCTTTGATCTTTGCGTATCTGCACGACAGACTGAATCCCGTCGCGCGAAATTGAAGAGTTGTCAAAAAGGTACAAACCGCGGATGAACGCAGATGAACGCGGATCAATAAAGAACACCATCTGCGTTCATCCGCGGTTAAACAGTCTTTCAGAGCCAGCGGGTTAGTTCGAACTCTCGCAGACTCCCCAAAACCTGATCGGCCTGGCTGAAGGCCGGGTCGGCGGGGTCGAAGACTGAGGGGACGGCGACGACGCGCATGCCTGCATGGCTGGCCGCTGTGACGCCGGCAGGGGCGTCTTCGAAGACCAGGCAATGCTCGGGTGCGACGCCCAGTCTGCGCGCGGTGCTGAGGAAAACCGCCGGGTCCGGCTTGCCGCGCTCTTCGTGGACGCCGGAATGGGTGAGCGAAAGGTAATCGCCGATTTCCAGAGCATCGACCACGGCGTCGATCAGGGCCGGAGGAGAAGATGAGGCGATGGCCATGGGGATCTTGCGTGTCTGAAGGGCGTCCATGGTTTCCCGGACGCCGGGCAAGGCTTCAGCGCGTTCCATAATCAGCTTGGTGACCGTCTTCAAAACCTGTTCCACCATCTCGTCCACGCCAGGGCCCTCCCAGCCGAAACGGTCATACCAGAGCCGTACCACTTCGTCGATCCGACGACCGGCGCTCTCCCGGCACAGTTCGCGAGTAACCGGCACGCCCAGCGGCTGAAAACAGGCCAGCTCGGCGTCCTGCCACAGCGGCTCGGAGTCGATCAAAAGGCCATCCATGTCGAAGATGGCGGCGGCGAGATTTGTCATTACTTCATTCCTCAAAGCGGCCAAACCAGCAAGATCATCGGCACCCCGACAGCGACGACGACAATTTCCAG
>CAZUTZ010000175.1:0-5650 GCA_964623655.1 uncultured Wenzhouxiangella sp. | reverse complement strand
AACCTGGCTTTCGGCATCGGGGCGGCCACCTTCAACCGCGGCGGTTTCGGCACCAACCTGACCACCGGCAAGGACAACTACGACAAGGACGTCAAAGCCGGCCGCGCCAGCTTCGAGTGGCGTCCCACCGACGACTGGTTCGTGCGCCTGTCGGGCGACTATTTTCGCGACAACTCCAGTCCGGTCGGCGGTCACCGCCTGATTCCGGGTCTGTTTTCCGGTGCCCCGGTCCTCGACAATGTCTACGACTCGCGCGGCGGCCAGACCGGTCGCAACTTTACCGATGCCTGGGGTGTGGCCCTTTTGGCCGAGTACGACATCAACCCGAACTGGCAATTCAAGAGCATTTCCGCTTACCGCAAGAACGAGAACATCCAGCAGATCGACTTCGACGCGCTGCCGGCGGTTGACGTGGACGTGGCCACCATCTACGACAGCGATCAGTTCAGCCAGGAGTTCCAGCTCAACTACACTTCCGACCGCATCAGCGGGGTGGCCGGCTTCTATTATCTCGAGGCCAACGCCTTCGGCCCGTTCGACGTGCGCCTGTTCCAGACCGGTGAGCTGATCGGCGCGCCGGGCCTGAACGCCTTCACCAAGGGCGATGTCGATACCGATACCTGGTCGCTGTTTGCCGACTTCAGTTTCGACCTGGCCGCCTTCATGGACCTCGATACCGGGCTGGAGCTGTCGCTGGGCGGTCGCTATACCAGCGACAAGCGCTCCTCGCGCGTGCTGCGCCAGAACATGCTCGGCGCGTCGGAGTTTTTCGGCGGCGACCCCATCATCACGGCCACTACCTCGGACTTCGACGGCTCGGATACCTTTACCGAGTTCACCCCGCGAGTCAGCCTGGCCTGGCAGCCGACAGGGGATCAGAATCTTTACGTGTCCTGGTCGCAGGGCTTCAAGGGCGGCAGTTTCGACCCGCGCGGCCTGACCACGCTGGCCCCGGGCACCGACGGCAATCCGCCCACCGAAGAAGAAATCTTCGA
Organism: uncultured Wenzhouxiangella sp.; assembly: GCA_964623655.1. GTDB lineage: Bacteria > Pseudomonadota > Gammaproteobacteria > Xanthomonadales > Wenzhouxiangellaceae > Wenzhouxiangella. The sequence continues at coordinate 4,655 of CAZUTZ010000175.1, read as the reverse complement.
GTTCATGCGCTTTGGTCCGGAAACCGTCGACACCTACGAGATTGGGGCCAAGTCGCGCTGGCTGAATGGGCGGGTCAACACCGCTCTGGCACTGTTCTACAGCGACTACACCGACGTCCAGGTGCCCGGCTCCATCGGCGCCGACACCACCGGGGACGGCATCGCCGACACCTTTGCCGGGGTGACAACCAACGCCGGTTCGGCCACGATCAAGGGCGTGGAGTTCGAGATGAATGCCATCCTCGGCCAGGACTTGATGGCCGACGGCGATGCCCTCCTGTTCAACACGGCGGTGGGCTACATCGACGCCGGCTACGACGAATTCATCACCGCCGTCGACGATCCAGCCACGGGCGAGACGGCATTGGAAGACGTCGCCGACCAGCGCGTGATCCAGAACACGCCCGATTGGACCGCGCATGCCGGCCTGCGCTACGACCGGCCAGTGGACTGGTTCGGACAGGACGCCAACTTCTCGATCATCGGTGGATGGTCGTATCGCTCCAAGACCAGCCAGTTCGAGATTCCCTCGGAGTTTCTGGATCAGCCGGGCTACTCGCTCTATGACCTGAGCCTGGTCTGGCGACGGGCCGACAACCGCTACGAGATCGGCCTGCACGGACGCAACCTGTCCGACAAGGAATACATCGTGTCGGGTTATTCCTTCGCCACCCCGGACGGCACCGTATCGACCCTGGGCCTGGAAGGCATCATGAACGCCTTCTATGGCCCGCCGCGGACGGTCACGCTGACGGCGCAGGTGAATTTCTAGCCGGTCTCCAATCGGACTCTCCCCGGCTACCGGGCCGCAGGATTTTCCCTGCGGCCCGGATTTTTCTTGTCGCCGCCGCCACCATCGCTTTTTTTTGTTCAACCGCAGATGAACGCGGATGAACGCAGATATTTGATTGGTGCGATTTGCGCGCAGGCAACAAGGAAAAAATCCAGACCCCTTCGGAGCTCGGGTAGGCACTCAACCAGCGACCGGCTTCGCCGCCACATCTGCGTTTATCAGCGTTCATCTGCGGTAACAAACGCCGTTAACATGCCCGAGTGCTGAGCTTGTCGACCGCAACCGTACTGCTCGCCGGCCTGGCCTGGCTGGGTCTGCTGTTCGCCGTGGCCGTCTACGGCGAGCGCGGCCATGCCCTGACCCGGCGCGCCTGGCCCGTCATCTACTCGCTGTCGCTGGCGGTCTACTGCACCGCCTGGACCTTTTACGGCACGACGACCCAGGCTGCCCGCTCCGGCTGGCCCATCCCGCCGACCTTTATCGGCACCATCGCGCTGTTTGTGTTCGGCTTTCCATTCCTGCTCAAGCTGGTGCGTCTGAGCAAGGCCGAAAACTCCACCAGCATCGCCGACTTCATCGCCACCCGCTTCGGCAAATCCTCCGCGCTGGCCGCCACGGTCACGGCGGTGGCCATGTTCGGCATCGTGCCCTACATCGCCCTGCAGCTCAAAGCCGTGGCGATGAGTTTCGATGCGCTCACGCGCGCGCCCACCGGCGGGCCGGAGCTGACCACCTGGCTCGATCTGGCCTTTTACGTCGCCGTATTCATGGCGCTTTTCGCCATGCTGTTCGGCACCCGGCGCGCCTCGGCCACCGAGCACAACCGCGGCCTGGTCGTGGCCATGGGATTTGAATCACTGCTCAAGCTTTCGGCGTTTCTGGCGCTGGGCGCGTTCGTCGTGTTCGGCCTGTTCAGTCATCCCGCCGAGCTGGCCGCCGAGACGGTCATGCCGGCTTTCAGCAACACCGACAGCTTCATTACCTTGAGTTTGTTGGGTGCGCTGGCCATGTTCACCCTGCCGCATCAGTTCCACATCGGCGTGGTCGAGTGCCGGGATGAGTCCCACCTGCACGCCGCCCGCTGGCTGTTTCCGCTGTTTCTGATTCTGATCAGCCTGCCCATCGTGCCGCTGGCGCTGGCCGGCAACGCGCTGCTGGCCGGGCAGGGCACGCCGCCGGACCTGTACGTGCTGCTGCTGCCGCTGACCCACGACCAGAGCGGGCTGGCCCTGTTTGCCTTTCTGGGCGGGATGAGTGCGGCCACCGGCATGGTGATCCTGGCCTCGCTGACCCTGTCGATCATGATCGGCAACCACTGGCTGACCCCGGCGCTGGTCAACCGCGGCTGGGTGCGCGTCCGCGAGCGCGGTATTCCGGTGCGGCTGCAGCGTCGGTTGGGCATTGCGGTCATCATGCTGCTGGCTTATGTCTACGGCCGGCTGGTCGGAACGGCCGAGGCGCTGGCCGACATTGGCGCGCTGAGTTTCTCGGTGCTGGCCCAGCTCGGCCCGGCCGTGGTGCTGGCGGTCTATCGCCCGTCGCTGCCGGCCCGTGCGGTCAGCGCCGGATTGCTGACCGGCGTGGCGGTCTGGGCCTATATTCTTTTCGTGCCATTGCTGGCCGGCGCCAGCGGGCCGGGCTGGGTCAGCGAGGGTCCGTTCGGCATTGCCTTGCTGGCGCCCGAGCAGTTGCTGGGCCTGGGCGCTCTGGATCCGCTGAGCCGCTCGGTGCTGGTCAGCCTGCTGGTCAACCTGGCCGTGACCCTGCTGCTGGCGCGCTACCTGCCGCGCTCCGGCGAGCAGGCCGATCGCTCGGCCTTGCTGGACCCGGCCGTGCTCAAGCAGCTTGCGGTGCGTTTTCTGCCCACCCAGCGCCTGGCCGCCGTGCTGGCCGACGATGCCGATGCGGCGCAGCGCGAGGCGCGCCTGGAGCTGGAGCTGGCGGCGGTAGTGGGTTCGGCCTCGGCCCGACTGCTGCTGGATGCAGCCGGCAGGCGGGCGCCGACGCGGCTCGACAGCGTGGCCGAACTGGTCGGCGAGGCCGCGGCCCACGCGCGCTTCAGCCAGGAAGTGCTGTCCGGTGCGCTGGAAAACATGAGCCAGGGCGTGTGCGTGGTCGACGCCGAAATGCGCCTGGTGGCCTGGAACAGCGCCTACCTGGAATTGTTCGATTATCCCGATGAACTGATCCAGGTCGGCCAACCGGTGGCCGACCTGCTGCGCCACAACGCGCAAAGCGGTCTGCTCGACGGCGGCGACGATGTCGAACAACGCATCCAGCGTCGTCTGGCCCACAAGCGCGCCGGTTCGCGCCACCTGGTCGAACGACCGTGGCCGGACGGGCGCATCATCGAAATTCGCGGCAACCCGATGCCGGGCGGCGGTTTTGTCGCCACCTTTACCGACGTCACCGCCTCGCGCCGGACTGCCGCCGAGCTCAAGCAGATCAACGAAACCCTCGAGCAGCGGGTTGTTGAGCGCACGGCGGAACTGGAGGAGGCCAAGCTGGAAGCCGAGCGCGCCTCGGAAGCCAAGAGTCGTTTCATGGCCGCGGTCAGCCACGACCTGGTCCAGCCGCTCAACGCCGCCCAGCTGCTGACCCACCGCTTGAGCGGGCGTTTGAGTGACCGGCCCGAAAGTGCGTCGCTAAGCCAGATCAGCGGCGCGCTGTCGGCCACCGAACGTTTGCTGGAAGGCCTGCTCGATATCTCGCGCCTGGATGCCGGCGGACTGCAGCCCCGCATCAGCGCCTTCCCGCTGGCCGAACTGTTCGATCAGCTCTACGGCGAGTTCTCGCTGCTGGCGCGTGAGCGCGGCTTGCGCCTGGACTACGTGCGCACTTCGATCTGGGTCGAAAGCGATCCGCAGCTGCTGCGCCGGATTCTGCAGAATTTTCTCTCCAACGCCGTGCGCTATACCCGCCGGGGCCGGATCCTGATCGGCGCCCGCCGGCAGGGCGGTCGGGTGTTGGCCGGCGTCTGGGATACCGGCGAAGGCATTGCCGAGCACCAGCAAAAGGAAATCTTCGAGGAATTCCGTCGTCTGGAAAGTACCCAGCACGCCCCCGGCCTGGGTCTCGGCCTGGCCATTGCCGAGCGCATGGCGCGTCTGCTTGGGCATGAGCTGGTGTTTGAAAGCCAGCCGGGCCAGGGAACCTTGTTCGGCGTGCGGGTGGCCACGGTGCCTGCGCGGCCTGCCGCACCGGTCGTACAGCAGCCGGAGCCGGCTGGCGCTGCCGCTTCGGTGCTGGTGGTCGACAACGACCCCAGCATGCTGTCCTCGCTGCAGGCGTTGCTGGGGCGCTGGGGCTTTTCGGTCTCGACGGCGGCCCATCCCGAAGCGGCGCTGGCCGAAACCCGGACGCGGCGTTTTGATCTGCTTCTGCTCGACTACCACCTCGATCATGGCTGCACCGGCCTGGAACTGCTGCAGCGGTTGCGCGCCGGCCACTGCTCGTCTCCCGTCGTGCTGATCAGCGCCGACCATACGGCCGATCTCAAGAATGCCGCTGCCGAAGCCGGCTGCGATCTACTCCACAAACCGCTCAAACCGCTGGCCCTGCGATCGCTGATCAATCGACTGGTGGCATGATCGCCCCGGGCCGTGTTGACTCCCTGCCGGTGGGCCGTTCAGCCCTGCGAAAGCATAAGCGGCGTCGAGGCCGTATAATCGACCGCTTGTTCTACCTACCGGTCCAAGCTCCGGGCCATGGAAGCTTCCTATGCTGTACGAAAACGTCGTCATCAAGTCCGTCGCCGCCATTGAGGCGCCGCACCCCATCGCCAGCGAAGAGGTCGCCGAGCGACTGGCGCCGACGCTCAAGCGGCTGGGCGTGCCCGGCAACCCGCTGATCGACCTGGCCG
>CAZUTZ010000174.1:0-5686 GCA_964623655.1 uncultured Wenzhouxiangella sp. | reverse complement strand
TGATGTAGGGCAGGTTGACTTCAGTCTGCTCGGCCGAGGACAGCTCGATCTTGGCCCGTTCGGCAGCTTCGCGCAGGCGCTGCAGCGCCAGCGGATCGTTTTTCAGATCCACGCCCTGCTCCTTGTGAAACTCCTTGGCCAGGTAGTCGATCAGGCGCAGATCGAAATCCTCACCGCCCAGGAAGGTATCGCCGTTGGTGGCCAGTACCTCGAACTGCTTTTCGCCGTCCACGTCGGCGATTTCGATGATGGAAATATCGAAAGTACCGCCGCCCAGGTCATAAACAGCCACCTTGCGGTCGGCGCCCTTCTTGTCCAGGCCGTAAGCCAGAGCTGCTGCGGTCGGCTCGTTGATGATGCGCCGCACTTTCAGACCCGCGATCTTGCCGGCATCCTTGGTGGCCTGGCGCTGCGAGTCGTTGAAATAAGCCGGCACGGTAATGACCGCTTCGCTCACTTCCTCACCGAGATAATCCTCGGCGGTCTTTTTCATCTTCATCAGCACACGGGCCGAAATTTCCGGCGGCGCCATTTTCTTGCCGTCCACGTCGACCCAGGCGTCGCCGTTGTCGGCTTCGATGATCTTGAACGGCACCAGCTCCTTGTCTTTCTGAACCACCTTTTCGCTGAACTTGCGCCCGATCAGGCGCTTGACGGCATACAAGGTGCGTTCGGGATTGGTCACGGCCTGGCGCTTGGCCGGCTGTCCGACCAGCACTTCACCGTCTTTGGTGAATGCCACCGTGGACGGCGTCGTGCGGTCGCCTTCCGCGTTTTCGATCACTCGCGTCTTGCCACCTTCCATGAGGGCGACGCAGGAATTGGTTGTTCCCAGATCGATTCCGATAATTTTGCTCATCGCTTTTGATCCTGTCCTTGATTCTGAATAAATTGAATCGGCCCGGCGTTGCCGTCGACCGTTTGATGCTCTGTGTATTGGGGCCCGCCAGCCTGCTTTTCAAATGCTTTCGCGGTCACCCGGCGGCTGCCTTGGCGACGATGACCCTCGCCGGCCGCAGCAGCCTGTCGTTTAATTTGTAGCCCCGCTGCAGCACCATCATCACCGTATCGGGCGGATGGTCCGCGCTGGGCTGCATGCTCATCGCCTCATGCCAGTCGGGGTCGAAGGGTTCACCCTGCGGATCGATCACCACCAGGCCATGGCGCTCAAGGCTGTGGACCAGCTGCTTTTTGATCAAGACCAGTCCCTGGCGCTGCGCTTCGGCGTCATCGGGCGTGTTTTCCAGCGCCTGATCCAGCGTGTCCAGCACCGGAACCAGATCCTTCATCAGCGCCTCGTTGATGAAGCGGCGCGCCTTGTCCAGCTCGCGCTCGCTGCGCTTGCGCAGGTTTTCCATTTCGGCCCGAGTCCGAAGCAGCGCGTCGCGCATGGCCAGAAACTCCTCGCTGGCCGCCGGCGGCGATTCGTCAGCCGCCTCGGGGTCAGATTCGGCCCGCGCGCTTTCCAGTTCGGCTTCAATTGGTTTCTCTTCTGGTTTCTCTTCGGGCTGCTTGGGCCCTTTTTCCACATCGCGATCGGATTGCTCTGACATGACCTCAATACTTTGTGACGTTCGCAGTTGCGTGGAAACATGGGGCTTGCGGCCGTTCTTTGCAAGAGATTTGAACAGCCGCCAGGCCGGCGCGCGCAGCCCGCGTTGGCAGGCGAGTTTGCGTTTAAGATGAAGCCATGCTGCGTTCCCTCAGTATTCGCCATTTCGCCATCATCGATCGCGTTGACCTGGACTTCGCGCCGGGCTTTTGCGTCATCAGCGGTGAAACCGGCGCCGGCAAGTCCATCCTGATTGATGCGCTGGGCCTGTTGCTGGGCCAGCGGGCCAGCAGTGGCCTTGTCGCGGCCGGGCAGGATCGCGCCGATCTCAGCGCGGAATTCGAGCTGACCGAATCCTCGGCCGCCCTGGAATGGCTGCGCGAACAGGCACTGGACGAGGATCGGCGTCTCGTATTGCGACGGGTCTTGCCGGTTGATGGTGGCTCGCGGGCCTGGATCAACGGCCGTAGCGCGACCATCAGCCAACTGGCCGAAATCGGCGAGAAGCTGGTCGAAATTCACGGGCAGCACGCCCACCAGCTGCTGGCGCGGGCGAGCGTACAGCGCGAGTTGCTGGACCGTCATCTGGATGCTGCACTGCTCAATGAGGTAACCAACGCTTTTGCCGCCTGGCAGCATGCCGACGAGGCACTCAAGCGTTTCGAGGAAGACTGCGGCGACCCGGCTCAGGCCGAACTCATGCGCTTTCAGCTCGAAGAACTCGAGGCCCTGGATTTGCAGGCCGGCGAATATGAAAACCTGACCCAGCAGCAGGAGCGGCTGGCGCGCGCCGATGAAATCCGCGACAGTCTGGCGACCGCGCGCCGGGCACTGGACGACGAAGCCGGTCCGAGCGTTCGCGAGCTGCTGCTTTCCGCCAGCTCGGCTCTCGAGCGCGTGGCTGAACTGGATACCCGCGTGCGTGAGGTCGCGGAGCTGCTCGAGGAATCACGCATCAACATCGACGAAGCCATCGCCTCGCTTGAACGCGCGGCCGACTTTGGCGAGGATGACCCGGAAAATCTGCATGAAATCAATCGGCGCCTGGAAAAAGCCCTCGATCTGGCCCGCAAGCACCGGATTTCCCCACAGTCATTGCCCGAATTGCAGCAGGACCTCGGTCGCCGCCTGGACGATATTGATCAACAGGACGACCTCAGGCAAAAGCTGACCGGCAAGCTCGACGAGGCGCGGGCCCGCTGGAATGAGGCGGCAGCCGCGCTTCACCGGGCTCGCCGGCAGGCGACCCAGCCGCTCGCCGATCAGGTCGCCCAACGCCTGAGCGCGCTGGGCATGGACCAGGCCAGCATCGTCATCGAGGTTCAAGGCGTGGACAACCCGACGCCCGGTGCCCATGGCGCTGACCGCGTCCGCATCCTGCTCAGCGCCAACCCGGGCCAACCGCCGCAACCCATCCAGAAAGTGGCCTCCGGCGGCGAGCTGTCCCGAGTCAGCCTGGCGCTGATGATTTCAGCCGGACCGCAGGCATCGGCGCCGGCCCGGGTGTTTGACGAGGTCGACGCCGGAATCGGCGGAGAGACCGCGCACGCGGTGGGCCGCTTTCTGCGCGAGGCAGCTTCAGGCGGTCAGGCCTTCTGCGTGACTCACCTGGCGCAGGTCGCCGCGCGAGCCGATCACCACTACCGTGTTGAAAAGCGCAGCGCGGACGGAACGACTCGCATCCGGGTACAGCCGCTGGGAAAAAAGGAACGGGAACAGGAGCTGGCGCGGATGCTGGGCGATCGCGATTCGGCCAGCAGCCTGGCTCACGCCCGCGAGTTACTGCAGATCTGAACCGGTCCGGATGGCGTGGCGCTGGCGAACGGCTATTCGGCCGTGTTGGTGGGCCGGACGTAGATCACCAGTGAGTGTTCGGCAATCTGATACCCGTGGCGTTTGGCGATTTCGTGCAGGCGCTTTTCAATCTCCGGATCAACAAACTCGACCACATCTCCGCTTTCGACACAGACCATGTGGTCGTGATGTTCACCGTCGTGAAGTTCATAGCAAGCCTGCAGCGCCCGACCGCTGCCCGGATCAAACATGTGTTTCCGGACCAGGCAGGCCTGCTCGAACTGGCTGAGTACCCGGTACACGGTTGCCAGCCCGATTTCGTCGCCTTGCTCATTGAGCAACCGATAGATTTCGTCTGCCGTCAGATGCTTGCGGTCTGTTTGTTCCAGCAGTCGCAGGATTTGCAGACGCGGATGCGTGACCTTGAGCCCCACTTTACGCAAATGCATCGTTTTTTCTGACATATTCAACCTATCGGTGCCCGGCGAGTTTTTCGTTGTCGGGCTATAGTATCATCCGCCCTGATGATCAAGACTATGGACTCAAGTTCTTCATGCGCTTGTTGATTTGCGCGCTCGCCATTGCAGCACTCAGCGCCTGCAACCTCGTTTACAAGCAAGACGTTCAGCAAGGCAACGTCCTTGACGAAGACAACGTCGCCCAGCTTGAACTGGGCATGACCAAGCGTCAGGTTCTCGTTTTGCTCGGCTCGCCGTCGGTCCAAAGCCCGTTCCACAGCGACCGCTGGGACTACGTCAACACGTTCTCCCGTCGCGGTGGTGAGCCGATCAAGCGGGTGCTGACCCTGCAATTCGACGGCGAGCGTCTGGACTCGATCGAGGGCAGCTACCTGGAGCAGGACACGGTGGCCGCCGAAGCACTCCGCGAAATGCAGGCACCGGACGATCCGCCGATCCAGGATCTGGAGACCATCGGTCCCGATATTTAAAGCAATCCGGATCAGAGATCAGGCTTCGTTTTTGCCCTGCCGGCCTCGGCGCTCGAGCGCGGCCATCTGACGACGAATTTCCTTGGGGTCCGCCTTGAGCGGCCGATAGATTTCCACCCGGTCACCGTCCTTCAGCTCCGTGTCGGGTGAACATAGCCGTCCGAAAACGCCGACATGCTCCGGCGCGACCGGCAAGCCCGGCATGGAGCGTGGCAGATCCGCCGCACTCAGGGCGTCCTGGACGGTCGAGCCCGGCGGCAATTCCAGACTCACCAGCCACTGGCGATCCGGCAAGCCCGCCGCGACTTCGACCTTAAGCCGCCCTGCTGCCATAAACCCGCTCGGCGCGGCGACAAAAGTCGTCGACCATGCGATCAGCCATGCGTTCGAAGCCGCGGCGAAACGGCAGCATCCAACCCGACCCCGATAACGCGAAGCTCAAATCGAGGCTGACGCGGGCGCCGTGGCCGAGAGGCTCGAATTTCCAGGCGCCGCCTAATTCCTCGAACGGGCCGCTTTGCAGGGAGATCTCCACGCGATGCGGGAAGATCAGGTGATTTTCCGTTGTAAACCGACGCCGCAGACCCGCCAGAGACACTTCCAGGCTGGCCACCTGACGGCGTTCATCCTCAGAGAACACCACGGCTTCTTTTACCCAGGGCAGAAATTCCGGGTAGCTGGGCACGCCGCGCACAAGTTCGAACATCTGCGCCGGCGTGTGCTCGATCAGCGCAAAGCGATGAATTTCAACCATTTCGATATGATACGACAGGCGCTACAAGGCTGAGTTATATTGTTGGGCTGACTTGCTTCTGACTCCGCTATGGCCAAGGTCGCCACCACCTCCAGCACGATTGCCCTTAACAAGCGCGCTCGCTTCGAGTATCACCTCGATGAGCGCATTGAAGCCGGCATTGCCCTGGAGGGCTGGGAAGTCAAGGCGTTGCGCGCAGGAAAGATCCAGTTCGGCGAAAGCTACGTGCTGCTGAAAAATGGCGAGGCGTTCCTGTTCGGCTGCCTGATCACTCCGCTGACCTCGGCCTCTTCGCACGTCAATCCGGATCCCATGCGCAATCGCCGCCTGTTGCTGCATCGGCGCGAAATCGACCGCCTGATCGGGCTGGTCGAGCGCAAGGGCCAAACCATCGTGCCGACGGCGATGTATTGGAAAAAAGGCAAAGTCAAGGTGGAAATTGCCATCGCCCGAGGCAAGCAGACCCACGACAAGCGCAGGGCGCAGAAGGATCGGGACTGGGAGCGGCAGAAACAGCGTCTGCTGAAGCAGGCGTGATTGGCTTGCGGAACTCTGACTGCGGCTGGTAGTCTTAGCAATTACTTCGGGGGCGTACCGGCTTCGACGTGGATCGGACGTACCCTGGGGCATGCCGAGG
>CAZUTZ010000173.1:487-5695 GCA_964623655.1 uncultured Wenzhouxiangella sp. | reverse complement strand
CCCATGAAGCGAAAATCAAAAGCACAGGCCACCACCGGCATTTCGAGCAGCTGTCCGCGCAGGGTCACCATGGCGTCCTTTTCGCCGGTGGCTTTCTGCGTTGCCGAGATGCGGTCGCGATATTTCTTGGTGTCGCGAAATTTGAGTACGTCGATTGGCTGCAAATCAGCGCCTAATTCTTCCGTCGAATTCTCGTCGAGAAAGCTTTCAAGCCGGGCCCGACCGGACAGCGGCATGTGGAAGTTGCACTTGGGACAGACCTGCAGGTTGCGCTCCAGCTCCGGCTGGTAAAGCACCGCATCGCAGGCCGGGCATTTGGTCCACAGACCATCGGGCACCTTGCGGCCGCTACCGCCCTCGGTGCGGATGCGGCCCGGCCTCAGTTTCTGGAACCAGCTCATTTCAGCCGTTCGCCACTGCCTTGCGCTCTGCGCCGACCTCGTCCAGTGCCGCCCGCACGCCGCTCAGATAAGCGCGCGTTTCGGCGACCGCTGCCGACGTGGTATCGCATCGATCGAGCCGGTCGACCAGCGCCGAGCCAATCACCACGGCATCAGCGACACGGGCCGCTTCGGCCGCCTGCTCGGGCTCGCGGATGCCGAACCCGACGGCCACCGGCAACGCGGCAGCCGCGCGAATGCGCTCGACCGCCGGACCCAGCGTGCTGACATCCAGGCTGGCGGCGCCGGTAACGCCCTTGATCGACACATAGTAGACAAAGCCACCGGCCAACCGGGTCATGCGCTGCAGTCGGTGGTCGGTTGTTGTGGGCGCGACGAGAAAGATCTGGTGCAGATCATGCCCGGCCAGCTCGGCCCTGAGGTCGTCTGCCTCATCGGCCGGGCAGTCCACCACCAGCAGCGCATCAACGCCGGCTTCGGCTGCTTCCGAGGCAAATTTTTTCACGCCCCGCCGCTCGATCGGGTTGGTGTAGCCCATGAGGATGACCGGCGTGACGGCATCGCGCGCCCGAAACTGCCTGACCATCTCGAGGACGGCGTCGAGGTTGGTGCCGTGCTGCAAGGCTTTCTCGCAGGCGTTCTGGATCACCGGACCGTCGGCCATCACGTCGGAAAAAGGCATGCCCAACTCCAGCAGGTCAGCGCCTGCCTCGACGGCCGCGTGCAAAATCTCGACCGTCGCCTCGGGATGCGGATGCCCGGCCGTCACGTACGGCACGAGCGCCTTGCGCCCGCGCTCGGCCAGCGCCCGGAATGTCTGATCAATCCGATTCAAAATTCGATTCCTTCGATTTCTGCCACAGTATTGATGTCCTTGTCGCCGCGGCCGGACAGGTTGATCAGCACGATCTCGTCGGCCGGTCGCTCGGCGGCCAGGCGCATGCCGTAGGCGATCGCATGGGCGGTTTCCAGCGCCGGCATGATCCCTTCGCTGCGGGTCAATGCATGGAAGGCTTTCATCGCCTCGACGTCGTCGACGCCGACATACTCGGCGCGTCCGCTGTCCTTGAGCCAGGCATGCTCCGGACCAACACCCGGGTAATCCAGGCCCGCGGAAACCGAATGGGTATCGCGGATCTGGCCGGCCTCATCGTCGAGAAGATAGGTTCGACTGCCGTGCAGCACGCCGACGCGACCGGCGCACAGGCTGGCGGCATGCTCATGTCCGCTCAAACCTCTGCCGGCCGCTTCCACGCCGTACATCCTGACCTGCTGGTCTTCGATGAACGGATGAAACAGTCCGATGGCATTGGATCCACCGCCGACACAAGCGACCAGTGCGTCCGGAAGCTGGCCGTATTCGGAAAGCATCTGGTTGCGCGCTTCGCGTCCAACGACGGCGTTGAAGTCGCGAACCATGGCCGGATACGGATGCGGACCCGCGACGGTGCCGAGAATGTAGAAGGTATCGTCCACATTGGTCACCCAATCGCGCATCGCCTCGTTCAAGGCGTCTTTGAGCGTGCGCGAGCCGGCTTCGACGCTGACCACGGTCGCACCGAGCAGCTTCATCCGGAAAACGTTGACGGCCTGGCGACGCACGTCCTCGGCCCCCATGTAGACCACGCATTCCATCCCCAGGCGGGCGGCGATGGTGGCCGAGGCCACGCCGTGCTGGCCGGCGCCGGTTTCGGCGATCACGCGCTTTTTGCCCATGGCGTGAGCCAGCAGGCCTTGCCCCACCGTGTTGTTGATCTTGTGCGCCCCGGTGTGGTTGAGATCCTCGCGCTTGAGCACGATGCGCGCGCCGCCCATCTGCCGGGTCAGGTTTTCGGCAAAGTACAGCGGTGACGGCCGGCCGACGAAATGGGCCAGATCGTGATCGAAGCGGGCGAGGAATTCGGGGTCGCTGAGGTAGTGATGCCAGGCCTCGTCAAGCTCTTCAAGCGCGGGCATCAGCGTTTCGGAAACGAAGCGTCCGCCAAAAATGCCGAAGTGTCCGGACGCATCCGGCACGGTATCTTGCTGCTGTCGAGTTTTTACGGCTTCAAGCATTTCTCACTACCTTGATGAATTCCTGCATGAGTCTATGATCCTTGATTCCCGGACTTTTCTCCACCCCACTGGATACATCCACCGCATCCGGCTGGAGTTGTTGACAGGCTTCCGCGACGTTGCCCGGAGTCAACCCCCCGGCCAAGATCCAGAACCGGTCCAGTCTTGGCACGCGCGACCAGTCAAACCGATGTCCGCTACCGCCAAGCGTGCCGCCGCCGTGTGAATCCAGCAGCAAGGCCTGCGCGCTTCGCCACCCATCCCAGTCTGGCTCCTGCTCATCACTCATGGCGAGCGCCTTGATCCACGGCCGATTGAAGCGGGCACAGAACTCAGGAGGTTCGTCGCCGTGGAACTGCAGAGTGTCCAGGGGCACGTGCGCCAGCACGTTTTCGATCTCATCAGGCTGGTGATTCATGAACAGGCCGACGCGATTGATGAATGGCGGCAGGCTATCGGCCAGGGCACGGGCTGTCGGGATGTCGACACAGCGCGCGCTGCGGGCGACAAACACCAGTCCGACCGCATCGGCGCCGGCTTGCGCGGCGGCTCGCGCATCGTCGACCGAAGTGAGGCCACAAATCTTGACTCGAATCGTCATGACGGTGTCGGGAAGCTCTGGTCCTGCGGGAAACTGATTTCCTGATTCACCGGCAGCTCCGGACAGTCCGGGTAGCTCGGCGCGACGAAATACAGCCCTTCGGCCGGCGCGGTCACTCCGGCCGCGGTCCGGTCGCGCTTGTCGAGCAACTCCTTGAGCCAGCTGACCGGTTGCAGGCCGCGACCCACAGCAATCAGGGCGCCGGCGATATTGCGCACCATATGGTAGACGAAGGCGTTGGCCTCGATCTCCAGAACGACTTCCTGGCCGCTGCGCCGTACACCCGCCGCATAGACGGTCCGCACCGGCGAACGCGCCTGACAGCCGACCGCCCTGAAACTGGAAAAATCATGCTCACCCAGCAATGCCTGGGCGGCCGCATGCATGCGCTCGGCATCCAGCGGATAGCGCACCCAGGCCACCCGGCCACGCTCTATCGCCGGACGAATCCAGCGGTTGAGGATGCGATATCGATACGAGCGACGTCGGGCCGAGAAGCGCGCATGAAAATCGTCAGCCACCTGTTTGACCCAGATCACGCTGACGCCCGGCACCAACTGGGAGTTCGTACCCAGAATCCATGAACGTTCGCTGCGAACAGCGCTGGTGTCAAAGTGGATGACCTGACAGAAAGCGTGCACACCGGTATCGGTGCGCCCGGCACAGTGCACGGTCAGCGCGTGGTTGGCGACCTTGGCCAGCGCGGCTTCGAGGCTGGCCTGCACCGTCGGTGTTTGACGCTGCCGTTGCCAACCGAAAAAGCCGCTGCCGTCGTACTCCACACCGGCAGCCAGACGCATCGTCTATTTCAGATCATCCAGCAGGCGTGCGGCCTGGGCCTTCTGCGTCTCCGTACCCTCAACGGCAATTTCCTCAAGCAAAGCGCGCGCCGAATCCTCGTCACTCATTGATATGTAGGCGCGCGCCAGATCCAGCTTCAACTCTACATCGTCGTCGCTGAGTGGCTTTTTGGCCTCCGCAGGTTCCTCAATCTCCTGAGTTTCTTCAGCCTCTTGAGTCATCTCAGGTTTTTGATCCTGCTCAGCTGATTCTGACGCTTCAGACTGTTGATCTTCTAGGAACGATGTCGGTTTTTCGACCTCTTCGAGATCGTCGAAGTCGACAAACTCGTCCTGACCCTCCGTAATGCCTCGCTCGTCGACCTCGTCAAACTCGACCATCCCGCTGGCAGTTTCCGAATCTTCCGGTTCTTCGGGCTCTCCAGCCAGTCCCTCATTCAGGTTGAATACTTCGCTGTCTTCCGGCTCCGAGCGCGGTCGGCCCTCGTCCTCTGCCGATCCCAAGTCGAAATGATCCAGATCGTCGCCTTCGGCTTCAGCGGGATCGATCTCAAAGCCAAAGTCCTGCTGGTCTTCGACAGGCCTGGGCTGGGGTAGATCCGATTCCGGTGCCGCCTTTTCCTTCAAGTCCGAGCTCGTATCGTCAGTCGCGCTGAATTCGAAGTCCAGATTGAGCGGTTGATCCTCGTCATCACCCAAAGCCTGCCTGCCCAAGTCCGCCTGGCCCAATTCCTGATCAGCGGGCTCTGGATCCTCTTCCGAAAGCCTCGCTTCATCGAACCGAGTCTCGCTTTCATCTTCGGCGTCAAGCCGATTGGACAAACGGGCCAAATCAGCCAGTTCGTCTTCGAAATCCTGATCAACCGAATCTTCCTGCTCTTGCCCCGCACGGTCTTCGGAAGTTCCGTCTCCCTCGTCACGCATCTCCGCCGGATCGCCTTCTTCCACCAACTCCGTCGGCTCGGATTCGCTATCACGCTCCAGCCAATCCATCAACTCCCGATTGGCCTGGGCAGCACGCTCCAGGTCCGCCTCGGAGGGACCCTGACCTTGCCAGCTACCCAGCAGTGGATGTCCCGGAACGATTGTCTCGGCCAATGCAACGGCCTGACTCCAGCGGGGATCGTCAGCACTATCCAGACGCCCGTGCAGTTCGCTGAGCTCCCGGCCAAAAGCCTCGCGGTCATCCTTTTCGGCCAATCGATGCAGTTCAGCGAGATGAGAATCGACCGGATCAGCCATGGCCGGCTCACCGCGAGGCGCTTCAAGCCCGGCCCCGGCCACCGTCGCGCTTTCAGCCGTTGTCATCGAACGCCGTCTCCGTCGGAGTGCCATCAGCAAGACCAAAACA
>CAZUTZ010000173.1:0-477 GCA_964623655.1 uncultured Wenzhouxiangella sp. | reverse complement strand
ACGCCCCCCGGCAAGAGCTGCCGCAAGCAACTCGAGCCAGGGTCCGCGATCGTCTCCGGACGCCGCGCCATCCGGCACCTCCGGAGGTTCGGGAGCCGCGGCAGCTTCTTCCGCCAGGCGCTCCTGCTCAAGCCGCAGGTCGCGCGCCTGCTGTTCCAGCTGCGCCAATTCCTCGCTCGCCACCATCAACCCGCCGACGTCAGCTGATTCGATGGCTTGCTGGACCTGATCGATTTCCGCTGCGAGTTCGGATCCATTGATCCCATCGGCTCGCATCGCCTCGACCAGTTCGTCCAGCTGCTCCTGGAGTCGATCCCGCTCGGTACCAATGGCTTGGGCGTCGGCCAGAAGTTCGTCGTCGGCTGAGGTCAATTCAAGGCGCGGCAAGTCCGTTAGCGCATCGACCTCAACCTCTGCGGCGGCTTGCTGATCGACCTGCTCCTCGGCCTGTTCCTCAGCGCGCTGTTCAGCCTGTTC
>CAZUTZ010000172.1:0-5761 GCA_964623655.1 uncultured Wenzhouxiangella sp. | reverse complement strand
GTCAGCTTCGTCGCGGCCCTCGGCTTCCAGGTGTCGGCGCCAGCGCTGCGCCCAGCCGTCGAAGGCGCTCGGGTCGTCGAACAGGGCGCGCACCGGCTCATCGTGTTCCGCGCCGGCCGCCGAAAGCCCGCAAAGCCCGCGAAACACCAGCGTCATGTCGGCCGTGTTGTCGCGCATCAGGTCCATCAGATCCAGCGCCAGCTGAACATTGTCGGCCGGTTCAGCTTCCAGGCCGATCTTGGCCGCCAGCGCCGGATGAAAGGCGGCCTCGAACTCGGTTGAAAACGCCTTCAAGCGCTCATTGGCCACCTCGACCGCGGCTTTCGAATCAGCATCAAACAGCGGCAGCAGGCATTCAGCCAGGCGTGCCAGGTTCCATTGGGCAATCGCCGGCTGCTGGTTGTAGGCGTAGCGCCCGCCCTGGTCGATCGAGCTGTAGACGGTTGCCGGGTCGAACTCGTCGATGAAGCCAAACGGGCCATAGTCGATGGTCTCGCCGACGATCGAGCAATTGTCGGTATTCATCACCCCATGAATGAATCCGACCCGCAGCCACTCGGCGATCAGCCGCGCCTGGCGCCGGACCACTTCGGAAAACATGTCGGCATAGGGATTGTCCGCTTCCGCGCAGTCGGGATAGTGACGCTTGATGACATAGTCGGCCAGCACGCGGACTTCATCGCTGCGCCCGCTTCGGGCGAAGAACTCGAAGGTGCCCACACGCACGTGGCTGTTGGCCACCCGGCACAGAATGCCGCCGGGCTCCATGCGCTGGCGGACGACTTGTTCGCCGGTGGACACGGCCGCCAGCGCCCGCGTGGTGGGGATGCCGAGTGCGTGCATGAACTCGCTGGCCAGATATTCCCGCACGACCGGGCCGATCGATGATCGTCCGTCGCCGCGCCGCGAGTAAGGCGTCGGTCCGGATCCTTTGAGCTGCAGGTCGCGGCGCACCCCGTCGCGATCAATGAGTTCCCCGATCAGCAGCGCGCGCCCGTCGCCCAGCTGCGGCACGAAGTGCCCGAACTGATGGCCGGCGTAGCCCATGGCGACGGACTTTGCGCCTTGCGGAAGCCGGTTGCCCGACAGCATGGCCAGCCCTTCCTCGCCGGCCAGCCAGTCGGGGTCGATGCCCAGGCTTTCGGCCAGTTCCCGGTTCAGCGCGAACAACTCCGGCCGGGCCACGGGCGTTGGCGTCTGGTGGCTGAAAAACGCCTCGGGCAGGCGCGCGTAGCTGTTGTCGAATTGCGGGATAGGAGCTGACATGGAACGACCCCGGACTGAGAGTGGTGCTAAAAAACCAAACACTAGCAGATTCGTCAACAAATCCATGTCTGAGCGGCTGGCCTGTAATCACTCAAACGCTTGCCTCTTGACGCTGGCGCGGCGGCCGGTAACACTTCGCTGCCAGGCCGCTGACCGAGCGGCTGACAGACCAGAGGATACTTGCATGAAAAACCGTCTTATCCTGATTATTCTCATCGTCGCCATTACGACTGCCGTGACCGTCACCGGCCTGGCTTTCGCCGGTCCTTCGGTGGAAGACCAGATCAAGGCCCGCCAGTCGGCTTACACCTTCCTGGGCTGGAACATGAACCGCATTCGCGCCCAGGTCATCGACGAGGACGAGCCCTTCAACGCCGACCAGGTGCAGGGCTGGGCCAATGCCATCGCCGCCACGGCCAATTCCAACATGAGCCTGATGTTCGGCCCGGACACGCTCGAGGGGACCGGCTGGAAGCCGACCCGGCTCAGGCCGGAGTTTTTCGAAGACATGTCGCGCACCGGCGAGATCGCGTCGAACTTCATCCAGCAGGCCAACGGCCTGGCCGAAGCCGCTGAGACCGGCGATCCGTCCGCAATTGCCGCGCAGTTTCGTCAAACTGCCGATTCCTGCGGCGACTGTCACCGCCCGTTTCGCGCCCGGGAGTAATCACCGGGCCCGTCCGGCCGCTGTCCGGCCTTCACCCGTCGTAGCGCGCGCTGGCCTTATGGTTCGGGGATGGAAACCACCAGCCCGAACGTCACCGTCTGGTTCGATGGCGCCTGCCCCTTGTGCCGCCGCGAAATTTCTCTGATGCGCCGCCTCGACCGGCGCGGCCGCATCGACTTCGTTGACGTGGCCGCCGAAGACGCTTCGTGCCCGCTCGACCGCGACGAACTGCTGGCGAGGTTCCATGCGCGCGAAAATGGTCGAATGGTCGATGGTGCCGAAGCTTTTGCGGCCATGTGGCGCGCCATCCCTGTGCTCCGCCCGCTGGGTTTGATTGCGCGCTTTCCGCCCGCCTTGTGGGTGATGGAGCGCATGTATCGCGTTTTTCTCCGCTTCCGACCGAGGCTGCAGGCCATGGTCAACAACAGCGGCTAGACGGCAACCTGCCTCCAATCAACTTCGTTTACACCGGTCTACAAACCGCCTTCTCCGGCATCGCTGCGCGCCAGCGGCGCGAAATGCGGTTGATCGCGGGTCTGCCTGAAATGCGCCAGCGCCCAGTGCACTGAGGGAAAGGCCAGCTGGTCCCAGGGGATTTCGTCCCAGGTAAACAATCCGACTTCGCGTGACTCCGGTCCGGCCGCAATCTCGGGCGTGGTCAAACGGGCGCGGTAAATCAGCTGCACCTGGCTGATCCGGGTGATGGCGTAGGTGGCCAGCAGTTGATCAATCTCCAGCCTCGCCCGCGCTTCCTCCCAGGCCTCGCGCAGCGCGCCTTTTTCCGGGCTTTCGTTCAGCTCCAGGTAACCGGCCGGCAGGGTCCAGAAACCGTCGCGCGGATCGATGGCGCGGCGGCACAGCAAAATCCGGTCTTCCCAGGTCGCCACACTGCCGACCACGATCTTGGGGTTTTCATAATTGACAAAGCCGCAGCGCTCGCAGACCTGGCGTTCGTGATCATCGCCCTCGGGGGCGCGGCGGCTGAACAAGGGTTGTAGAGTTTCGGTGGTCATACGGACAGATTAACCGCGCATCGGTGAGCAGTCCGGCACGTTCGGGTTGCTGCGGGGGATAGTGGCCGCCGCCCGAACGCTTACCAGCCCAAGTCCGTCGGCGGCGGTGGGGGTGGGGACAGCAAGGCGCCGTTGGCAATCCACACTGCCGCGGCGGCCACCAGCACGGCGATCACGAAGGCAATCCAGCCGCCGCCGCGGGTGTCGCCGGCATGACTCGAGTCGACCGGCTTGCGCCCGGTGATCATGGGCTTGACCAGGCGCTCGCGCTTGATGAATTCGTGGAAGGCGATGGCGGCCAGGTGCAGGGCGATCAGGCCGTAGATCACCCACTCCATGCGCACGTGCCAGCTGGTCAGCTGGCTGGCGGTATCGCCGGACACCGCGCGGCGGAGCGGGCCGGTATAAGCGATGACGTCGTCTGCGAACAGCCCGGTGACCGACTGGAAGACCAGCACGGCCAGGATGGCAAACACCGACAAAGCGCCGAGCGGATTGTGGCCCAGGCCCTGCCAGCGCCCGCGCACATAGTCAGACAGACTTCTCGGCCCCGGCGCGAAGGACCAGAACCGCGCGTGCGTGGAACCGATCAACCCCCAGACCAGCCGGAACGTCAGCAGCCCCAGCACGGCCAGCCCAAACCAGCCGTGCCAGTCCATGGCCTTGAACTGAATCGAAATCAGGGCACCGGCGACGCACACCAGCAGCAGCCAGTGAAACAAGCGAAGCGGCAGATCCCAGACGCGGACGGTGGTTGTGCTCATTAAGCCGCGGTTCCAAAAATGATTCGACCGAAGCATAAGGAGGCGAGCATGAGATTGGCAAGTCCAGTCGGCGCGGCAACGTGACCACCGGCACAGGCAAGCGCGAACACCCTCGGGTTATGCTTCGCCCTCTTTTGATCAGCCAAGAGCCCTGCGATGCCCGCAAAACTCTCCTCGCTTCTGACCGCCCTTTTGCTGTGGTCCCTGGCCGGCGCGCTGTCCGCCGAATCGACTTACCTGCTGCGCCAGCCGGCGGTGTCTGCCGATCACCTGGCCTTCGTCTATGCCGGCGATCTGTGGATCAGCGACCGCGACGGCGCCCATCCGCGCCGGCTTACCTCGAGCCCGGCCGAGGAAGGCAACCCGCATTTTTCGCCGGATGGCCGGTTGATCGCGTTCGCCGCCGAATACGAGGGCGACACCAACGTCTACGTGATCAGCGTTGACGGCGGCAATCCGACCCGACTGACCTGGCATCCGGGCGACGACATCCCGGTCGGCTGGTCGGCCGACGGTGAGCACGTCGCCTTCAGCTCAAGACGCGAGACCGACCACGGTCGCTCGGCCCAGCTGTTTCATGTCCCGGTGGAAGGTGGCGCGCCGATCAAGCAGATGGAAGCGCGTTTCTTCCGCGGCCAGTGGCACGAAGACGGCGAGCGCCTGGCCTACATCGACTTCGGCCCGGCCTACAACGGCCTGTACGGCGGCGGCGCCGGCTGGCGCGGTTATCGCGGCGGCACCACGCCGTCGATCCGCATCCTCAACCCGTCCACCGGCGAGGCGCAGTCGATTGCCGGCGAGCGGGTCAACGACATCAACCCACTGTGGTTCGGGGACGAGTTGCTGTTTTTGTCCGACCGCGAGGACAAGATCTTCAACCTGTTCCTGTTCGACCCGGAAACCGAAGAGCTGGTGCGCTTGACCGATAAGGAGACCTGGGATATCCGCTGGGCTGCGCGCCACGGCAATCATGTGGTCTTTGAAGCCGGCGGCCGCCTGCATGAGTTCGACATCGGCACCCAGAGCCAGCGCACGCTGGAGATCAGCCTGAACCCCGACCTGCCGCAGACCCAGCCCGGCTGGCGCAACGTCAGAGGCAATATCCAGGACGCGCGCATTTCACCGACCGGTCAGCGCGTGGTCGTGACCGCTCGCGGCGAGATCTTCACCGTGCCGGTCGAACACGGCTCGACCCGCAACCTGACCCGCACCGACGGCGTGCGCGAGTATCCCGCCCTGTGGTCGCCGGCCGGTGGACAGATCGCCTGGATCGTCGAATCGCTGGAAGGCCAGACCCTGGTCCTTGCCGACCAGTCCGGCATGGGCGAGCGGACCGAGTTCGAGCTGGGCCCCGATTTCTACCAGTTGCAGACCTGGGACCCCGACAACGAGCGCATCGTGTTTTCCGACAACCGCCTGCGGCTGCACGTCATTGATTTGTCCGACGGGAGCATCGAAGAGATTGCCCGCAACACCCGCCAGGGCGGCTTCGACGTGGCCTTGTCGCCGGACGGGCGCTACCTGGCCCACACCCTGCGCCAGCCGAACTATCTGCGCGAGCTGGTGATCTACGACTTCGACAGCGGCGAGTCGCGCATCGTCACCAACGGCATGGCCGATGTCGCCTCGCCCGCTTTCAGCCCGGACGGCGAATACCTGTATTTCGCCGCCTCGACCAACTCCGGCCCGGTGCAGTTCAGTCTGGACATGACCAGCCAGGAACGCCCGTTCCGCGCCGGTCTTTACGCCCTGGTGCTGGCCGAAGACGGCGAGTCCCCGCTCGCGCCGCGCTCCAGCGAGGAATCTGCGCGCGAAGACGATGACGACAACAACGACGACGAGAACGCTGACGACAACGGCACGCACATTGACTTCGAGGGCTTAATGGCGCGCAAGGTCGCCCTGCCCGTGGCCCAGGCCAACTACTCGGGTCTGGCGGTCGCCGCTGATGGCAGCCTGCTCTACATCCAGCGCACCCAGCCGGGTGCCACGGTCGAGCCGCCCGGCGAGCCATGGGCGCGCGACCATCGCCTGGTCCGCTTTGATTTCAA
>CAZUTZ010000171.1:0-5775 GCA_964623655.1 uncultured Wenzhouxiangella sp. | reverse complement strand
GGCGGCATGCACATGCTGATGCACGGCTTCGGCAAGATCACGCTGTTCTTCTGCGCCGGCGCGATTTACATCGCCAGCAAGAAAAACAAGGTCTCGGAGCTCGACGGCCTGGGCCGACGCATGCCGTTTACCATGGGCGCGTTTCTCATCGGTGCTTTATGCGTGATCGGACTGCCGCCCACCGGTGGGGTGTGGAGCAAATGGCACCTGGTCAGCGGCGCTTTTGATTCCGGCCACGGGGTCGTGCTCGCCGCTTATCTGCTGAGCACCCTGCTCAATATCGCCTACCTGCTGCCGCCGGCCCTCAGGGCCTTCCTCAAACCCCCACCGGCCGATGAACAGAGCGGCGGCCTGCGCGAGGCGCCTTGGCTGATGGTTGTACCGCTCTGCCTGACGGCCCTCGGCACGCTGGCGTTGTTCGTCCTCGCCCAGAACGGCTACGAACTGATGGCGCGGATTTTCGACGGAGGATTGGGTTGATGCTGGCTCGCTGGCTGGAAAAACTGGTCAACCACGGACGCATCCTGAGCTATGTCGCGCTGGCGCTGATGGTGGTGGTCGTGGTGGTGGATATCGCCATGCCGAGCAAGGAACCCAAACTACCCTGGGACGCCATCAGCGGTTTCGCCGCAATAATGGGCTTTTTCGGCTGCGTGTTCTTTATCGCCTTGGCCAAGGCGCTGGGCACCTGGCTGCTCTATCGTCCGGAAGACTATTACGGCGAAGTCCACGAGCACGAAGCCCCGCCGGCCGATTCACACGATGACCGGAGCCGGCATGACTGACTGGTTTCTGCATCCGTCCCTGCTGATTTTCATCGGCGCCGCCTTGCTGCCGCTGCTGCCGGCTCATCTGCGGCGCTATTGGCTGGTGCTGGTGCCCGTAGTGGGACTGGGGGCAATCCTGACCCTGCCCAGCGGCGAGTTCGGTCGCTTCGAATTTCTCGGCATGGAATTGCTCACCGGGCGGGTGGACTCCCTGAGCCTGGTCTTTCTCTACGCCTTCGGCATCATCCTGACCATCGCCGCCATCTTTGCCATGCACGTGCACGATCGCGTGCAGCACGTCGCCGCCCTGATTTATGCCTGGTCAGCCATGGGCGCGGTCATGGCCGGCGACCTGGTGACGCGTTATGTGTTCTGGGAGCTGATGGCGATCACTTCCGTCTGGCTGATCTGGCGTCGCGGCACGGACGTGTCCTTTGCCTCGGGCCTGCGCTACCTGATCGTGCACGCGCTCGGCGGCGTGCTGCTGCTGGCCGGCATCATCGTCTACTACCAGACCACCGGCTCAATCGCCTTTGACCAGATCGATCCCTCTTCCCCGGCGTTCTACCTGATTCTGATCGCCTTCGGCATCAACGCCGCGATCCCGCCGCTGCATGCCTGGCTGGCCGATGCCTATCCCGAGGCCACTGTCACCGGCGCCATCTTCATCAGCGCGCTGACCACCAAAACCGCCGTTTACACGCTGATGCGCGGCTATGCCGGGGTCGACGTGCTGGTCTGGGTCGGCGCCATCATGTGCTGGTACGGCGTCACCTACGCCGTGCTGGCCAACGACATCCGCCGGATCCTGGCCTATCACATCATCAGCCAGGTCGGCTACATGGTCTGCGCCATCGGCCTGGGGACGACGCTCGCGCTCAACGGAGCGGCGGCGCACGCGGTCAACAACATCCTCTACAAGTCGCTGTTGTTCATGGGCGCCGGAGCGGTCATCTACATGACCGGCAAGTCCAAGCTGTCCGAACTCGGCGGCCTGTACCGCTACATGCCGGTGACCTTCCTGCTGTTCGTGGTTGGCGCGGCGTCCATTTCGGCCCTGCCGCTGTTTGCCGGTTTCGTCAGCAAAGGCATCATCATCGAGGCCACAGCGCTGGAAGGACGCGGCGTGATCAACCTGATGCTGTTTGCCGCCGGCGCCGGCACCTTCCTGAGCATCGGCCTGAAGCTCCTCTGGTTCACCTTCCTGGGCGAGGATTCCGGCCTGCGGCCGCGCGAAGCGCCGCGCAACATGCTGGTGGCAATGAGCGTGGCGGCCGCACTTTGTTTCATCATTGGCGTCGCGCCGGATGCGCTGTATCGCGTTCTGCCCGCGGCCATGGACTATGAACCCTGGACAATCGGTCACGTGCTGAAGGAACTGCAGGTGCTGTTGTTTGCCGGTCTGGCCTTTTTCCTGCTGCTGCGCTTTGTTGGCGGCAAGAACAAGATCGTGCTGGACGTGGACTGGTTTTACCGCGGCGGCGGCAAGCAGGCCGTGCTGGCCGTGCGCGACGGCATCAGCGAAGCCAACACCGCGCTGCGGGTTCAGTTCATGAAAGGGTTTTCAGCCTGGACGGCCAGAATCAAGAAGCGTCATGGCCGTGACGGCAAGCTGGCCCGGACCTGGCCCACCGGTTCCATGGCGTTCTGGGTGGGCGTATTACTGGCCTCGATGCTGCTGTTCGGGATTCGCCAGCACTAGGGATCTGTCGAGGCAAATTCGTCAATCAGTCTTTTGACGAATTCCGACGCTCCCGATGCACCACCCGATACTCCACTTCGATCGGACCTGAATCATCGCCCCGACCGGCGCGACCGGCGAGCAGTCGCCGCACGCCAAGCACGACGGCACCGATCAAAGCCAGCCCCATGGCGATGGCCAGAACAAACAAGCCGAGGAAGAAACTCAAGGCCAACGTGCCAATACCGACCAGAACCATCCCCAGGCGGGCCAGCGGACTGGTCGGCGGCTGATAAAATTCGTACCAACGATCATTTCTCATTATCGAGCAGACCCCGTGAGCCAGCATGAGTTCCTGTGTTCTTCCGACGCCTTGCCGGAAGGCGAGTATCACGAATTGACTTATAGCGTAACCGGTCAAACGCGCTATCTGGTCGCCACGCGGCTGAATGGACAAGTTCAGGCCTGGTACAACCGCTGTCCGCATGCCGGCCAGCCCCTGAACTGGGCACCGGATGCGTTTCTCACCGATGAGCACAACCGCCTGGTCTGCGCCGCCCACGGCGCCGTGTTCGATCCGCATACCGGCCAATGCGTCGCCGGCCCTTGCCCGCGTGCCTTGCTGACGCGCTGCCCGGTGGTGGAGGAAAACGGTCAGGTCTTCGCCGCAGACGAGTTTTAAGGAACCCACCTCGAGTACGCAGCAAACCCAGCGGTCGGTGAGTTTGCTCTCCTAGTCAGAAAATCAAGTTGACGACAGTCAGCATCACGGCCAGAAACAGCACGCTCATCAGCCCCCCGACGCGCATGAAGTCTTTCACCCGGTAACCACCCGGCCCCATGATCAAGGCGTTGACCGGATGCGTCGGCAAAATGAAGGCGTTCGAGGTCGCCAGGCCGACGATGAGCGCATAAACGGCCGGGTTGCCGCCCGTCGCCAGGGCGATGTTGATGGCAATCGGCACCAGCAGCACCGTGGCACCCACATTGGACATGACCAGGGTGAAAATCGTCGCCAGTACCGCCAGCGCGATCTGGAAAAAGATTTCCGGTACCTCGCCCAATGCGCCCAGAACCTGCTCGGCCAGCCACGCCGCCGTGCCGGTCACTTCCATGGCAAAGCCCAGCGGAATCAGGCTGGCCATCAGGAACACGGTCGACCAGCTGACCGACTGATAGGCCTCGTCCATGCTGAGCACGCCGGTCAGGATCATGCCGATTGCACCGGTCAGCAAAGCCACGGAGAGCTGGAAATCGGTAAACAGGATCATGTACAGCGACAGCGCCAGAAAAGCCAGCGCATGCGGCACTTTTTGCGGCCGCTGCTCTTCTTTGGGAATGTCAGTGGCAACAATGAAGTCTTTCTCGCGAGCGACGTTGGCCAGGTCGCGCCAGGTCGAATGGCTGACCAGGCAGTCGCCCGCCTGCAGGGTTTGCTCTCGCAGCTGCTCGCGAATGATTTCCTCGCGTCGATTCACCGCCAGCACCGAGATGCCGAAACGCTGGCGCAGACGAGCCTCGCCAATGCTCTGTCCGATCAGGCGCGAGCCCGGCGGAATCACGACCTCGCAAATGCCGGCACGGGTCGGATTGAACAGGCTGCCGAAGGTGCGCAGACGGGGCTGCAGACGCAGATGATTGCGCAAGGCGAATTCGCCAACCTCTTCGCGCGTGCCCATCACGCCGAGAACGGTACCGACCCAGATCATTTCCTCGGCCGGCGGGCCCAGTCGCGGCTTGTCGGTGTTCTGGATGGCCAGCATCAGGGGCGCGCCTTCCAGCTCTTCGGCCTCGCCGATGCGCATGCCGACCAGGGGCGAATCCACCGTGACCAGCATTTCATAGATATCGCCTTCGATGCCGTAGACCTCGGCAAAATAGCGCTTGGTGCGTCCCGGCGAGGCCGGCCGCTTGGCGCTGCTGGCCGGCAGCAGCCACTTGGCAACCACCAGAAAATAAACGATGGAGGCGGCCAGCAGGGCCAGCCCAACCGGCGCCACGGCGAACAATTCGAACTGCTGCATGGCCTCGGCACCCGGCGGCAGTGACCGGTTCGACGTCAGGATCAGATCGTTGAGCAGGATCAACGGCGACGAGCCGACCATCGTGATGGTGCCGCCGACGATGGCGCAAAAACCCATCGGCATCAGAAGCCGCGACAGCGGCAGATCAAGGCGCGCCGAAATGCGCGAAATCACGGGCAGGAACAGCGCCGTGGCGCCGGTATTCTGCATGAAGCCGGAACTCACACCCACCGTCGACGACATCATCGCCATGATGCGAGGCTCGGACCGCCCGCCGACGCGCACGATGAAATTGGCGACCACGTTCATGACGCCGGTCCGATCAAGCCCGGCGCCGATGATCATCACGGCAATCACCGAGATCACCGCGTTCGAGGCAAAACCGTTGAACAACTGATCACCCGGCACCAGGCCGAGCAGGCCAATCAAGACCATGATGCAAATCGCGGCGATATCGACCCGGAGGATTTCAAAAACGAAGAGGAAAACGGTCAGCCCAAGCAACATGAGCACCAGGATCATGTCGCTGCTTAAGGTCAGGCCGGTTTCCATGCCGCTAGGGTCTGCGCGCTTGATCAGTTCGGTGGCGTCGCGAAGATGAACGCATAAACCGTTGGCTAAAGAGAATGATTATTGCACTGGAGCCTGGCCCATGCATTTCGGAATGTTACCGCATCCGAATCGCCAGATCGTCGTTTGGTTGCCATTTCCAGCTGACTTGCAGAATGCCGGGTGCGGTGCCGGCTCGGCGCAGCGGCGAAAGGTGGCTCTGTTTGCTGGCATAACGCATCATGAAGGACCGGCAAAGATTTTGTCGCATGCTGTAGACTCGCTACGAGCACTCGGGGGAATTCCGGCCAATCTCGCATCGGAATCGGGCGCGCCGGGTTTTGCTTTGGATTTGTTGGTAACCGAAGAGAGCGCATGCATGAAACACTATCGACTCCGGCCCCTGCCGCTGTTGGCTTTTCTTTTTGCATTGTTCGCCGGACACGCTCTGGCGCAAGAGCCCTTGATACTCAGTTCCGCACCGCGCGAAACCCCGGAAGAGGGCCAGCGTTTATACGGGCCGGTGGCGGAGCGCATGAGTGAAGTGCTGGGCACGCCGGTGGTCTATCGGCACGTCGGCAACTGGCTGCTCTATCGTCAGGAAATGCTCAACGGCTCGTTCGATATCCTTCTGGACGGCCCGCACCTCAACGCGCTCCGCATCAACCGGCTGAACCATCGCGCGCTGGTACGCATGCCGGGCACGCTGCAGGCCATCGTGGTCGTCCGCGCAGATGATGCTGCCACTGCGCTG
>CAZUTZ010000170.1:0-5775 GCA_964623655.1 uncultured Wenzhouxiangella sp. | reverse complement strand
TTTGGTGTTCAACGCTTCGCTTGAAGCCGTTCTGATTCTTGTTCTGATCCTGATCAACGGTTTTTTTGCCCTGTCGGAAATGGCGCTGGTGGCATCGCGCAAGGGGCGTCTGGAAATGCTGGGCGAAGAGGGTCGCCGCGGCGCGCGCGCCGCCTTTCTGCTGAAGACTTCGATGGACCGATTCCTGTCCACGGCCCAGATCGGCATCACCATGGTCGCCGTTCTGACCGGGGCGGTCGGTGGCGCGACCATCGCCGCGCGACTGCAAAGTTATCTGGCCGGCTTTCCGATTCTGGAACCCTACAGCGCAGCGTTAGGTCTGGTGCTGGTGGTGGTGCCAATTACCTATTTCACCGTGATCCTGGGTGAGCTGGTGCCCAAGAAGCTGGCGGTCAGCTATCCGGAAAGGATGTCGCGCCTGACCGCGCCGGTCATGGTTCTGCTGATGCGCCTGGCCAGGCCGGCAGTCTCCCTGCTGACCGCATCGACCCGATTCGTATTCCGCGGGCTGCGCATTGCGCCACCCGATCAGCCCCAGGTGACCGAAGAGGATATTCGCAGTCTGATCAACGAGGCGGTGGTGTACGGCGAAGTGGAACACGCCGAGCGGGACCTCCTAGAACGGGTGTTTCATCTGGACGATCTTCAGGTTTCTGCTTTGATGACGCCGCGCTCCCAGATCGTCTGGCTCGATCCGGATGATTCCGACCAGACCAACCTGGAAAAAGTGCTGCTTTATCCGCACGCCCGTTTCCCGGTGGCCCGCTCACAACCTTTCGAAATTCTAGGCGTCGTCGAGTCCAAGGCCTATCTGGCCGCGCGGATCGAGAGCGAGTCAGTCAACCTCGAGGGCCTCGCGCACGAGCTCGATACAGTGCCAGCAACAACGCGCGTTCTCAGTCTGCTGGAGTGGTTTCGCAAAAAGGGCCAGCGCCATTTCGTTCTGGTAATGGACGAGTTCAACGCCCCCTGCGGCATTGTGACCTTCAACGATATCCTCGACGCCATGGTCGGGTTCATCCCCACGGTGCAGGCCCAGCCGGAACCGGCTGCAGTGCGCCGCGACGACGGTTCCTGGCTGCTTGACGGTTTCATGCCGCTAGACGAGGTCCAGACTCTGCTGGGCATCGACCGCCCATTGCGCAGTGAAGGGCAGACTTTCGACAACCTGGCCGGCTTCGTGCTCAGTCACAGTCCGGATCAACCGATGATGGGCCAGCATTTTGACTGGGCGGGGCATCGTTTCGAGATTATTGATATGGACGGCCAGCGGATTGACAGGCTGCTGGTGACTCCGCCCCAGAGCTGAGCAAGGCGCTTGCGTTGAACCCACCGAGGGGGCGCAGATTGTTCGATGCCTGCTTAACAGCCTAGCGACAACACGGTCGCGCCCCGGATCGCTCCGAAGCGCATTTCCAGCAGTGCCTCGTTGGCTTCGGCCAGCGGCCGCACCCGCGTGCGCGGGCGCAGCGATGCATGCTTGGCTGCCAGGGTGAGAAAGTCGGCGATGTCGGCGCGGGTGACGTTGGCCACGCTCTGGACGATCTTTTCGCGCCACAGGTGACGCGGGTAGTCCAGGGCGGTGAGCGTGTCGATATCCGAGCTTTCCTTGGCGATGGCGTTGATGACCAGCTTGCCGCCCGGGGCCAGCGCTGCCAGTGCCGCCACGACCGGCTTCCACACCGGGGTGGTGTCGATGATGGCTGCCGGCTGCTGAGGCGGTTCATCTTCGGTATCGCCGGCCCAGGCCGCGCCGTCGGCCAGTGCGCGCCGACGCTGGTCCGGATCGCGCGCCCACACCAGCACCGGGCTTTCGGGGTACAGAATCCTGGCCAGCCGCAGTACCTGATGGTTGGAGCCGCCGAAGCCGGTCAGGCCCAAAGCCTGGCCATTGTCCAGTCCGGCCAGGCGCAGGCTGCGCATTCCGATGGCGCCGCCGCACAGCATGGGCGCGGCCTGCTCATCGCTGAGCGCGTCCGGGATCGGATGAACGAAGGTGGCGGGCGCCGTCATGAATTCGGCGTAGCCGCCGTGGGTGTGACAGCCGGTGCCATGAAAATCGGGGCACAGGTTCTCCCGGCCCGATCGGCACCACTCGCATTCCCCGCAGGCCGAATGAATCCAGCCCACGCCGACGCGGGTGCCGATCGCTGGTGCCTTGACGTCTGGCCCGAGTTCGCGAATGGTGCCGACGACCTGGTGTCCCGGGATCACCGGCAGCCGCGCCGCGACCCGGCCCTCGATCTCGTCGAGTTCGGTATGGCAGACCGCGCAAACGTGGACGGCGATCAGCACTTCACCCGGGCCGGCCTGCGGTCGTGCGCACTGTTCCGTGGCCAGCGGCCGCGAATTCGGGGCCAGCTCTTGCGTGGATCGCAGCAACATGGCGCGCATGGTGCCGGGCGGGTTCATGCAATCTCCGCTCGCGTCGGATGAATCCGTTTTCCGGCGTATCCGAGGTCCATGCGGTTGATTGTAATCGAGCCTAAAACGAATCAGCGACAGCGTCGATGTCCTGTGCCATGTCTTCCGCGGCTTGATCTTTTCGCGCCGAACTGAGCGCCTGATGCAGCTTTTGCACGAAGGCCGAGTTGCGGTGCCCGGTCAGGATGAGATGGTCCAGCGAGCGGGTCATGGCCACGTAAAGCAATCGCGCCTCTTCAGCGGCATCCTGGCGCGCCAGCGGCAGATAGCCGAGACCGGCAACGGCGACAACGGGAAATTCCAGCCCCTTGCTGGAATGCATGGTCAGGATGGAAACCCGATCGGGTCTTGACGGGTGCCGAGCGCGGCTGGAGTACGTCACGCTGGGGATTTTCAGGCGTGTCAGTTCGCGTTCCACGGCCTCGGCAATGAATTTTGCCCGGCAGATGACAGCCATCTCACTCCACGGGCGCGAATGGTCATGATGGTGGGTGAGCAGGCGCTTTCCGATGAATTCAGCCTCACGCGCAAGATTCGGCAGGTGGACGAGTAATGGCTCTGGTCCCTCGCGACCGGCGCTTTCCGGCTTGATCAAGGGAATGCCGTCTTCCTCGGCCTCCCTCGGGTCGAGCAGTTCGCGAGCAAAATCGGTGGCCAGACGCAGGATCTGCTCGGTATTGCGGTAGTTCACGCGCAGCACGGTGGTCCGGCCGCGGGCCTGAATGCCGACGCTGGAAAAAGTGAAACGCTTCCTGTGCTTGCCATAGATGGATTGGGCGTCGTCGTAGAGCACCAGCAGCGAATCGGTTTTCGGATCGACCATCTGAACGGCCAGTTTCATCCATTCCGGCTGGAAGTCATGAGCTTCGTCAATCATCACCGCGCCGTACTGGGCCGACGGGATTTGTCCGCGATCGGTAGCCTCGATGACGACCTGGACCAGTTCGGAAAAGAAGTCCGGGCCTTGCGGCGGTAGCGCGACGTTGTAAGTTCGACACTGTTCGCTGCACCAGCGGTGAAAGTTGCGCACATGCACCTGGCCAGCCAGTCCGCGTTCCGCCAGCATAGTCTCGAGACGGGCCGCCAGAGTCTTGTTGTAGCAAAGAACCAGGATCGGCTGGGTCAGGGCGCCGGCGAGGGCGATGCAGCGATACACTAGAACCAGCGTCTTCCCGGCCCCGGCGGCACCGTGAATAATGCGGTGTCCGCTTCCCAGGCTGCGCGCGAGCTGTTCCTGCTGAAGATCCATCACCCGCATGATGTCCGGCAGCGCCTCGCTGACCTCTGCGGCGCCGCCTTCGGCTGGTATTTCGAACAAACTGCCTTGGCGGATGCGGATTTCGGGAAAGAGGTGCCAGCGGATCCGATCGATCTGCGGCAGTGTCAATGGCGATTCGGGTACGTGGCGAAACATGCTCCAGAGTCGGATCTGGAAGGCCTCGACCTCTACCGACTCGGTCATTTCGTCCCTGCAGATCACGCGCTGTGGAGAAAACACCTGGTCCAAGTCGGTTTGCTGCTCGAACTGACGTCGAGTGATGTTTGCCAGCACCACGCCGTAGCCCCAGGGCACCATCAGCCGGCCGGCAAAACGATGGCCTGGTGGAAAGGCGAGTTGGGGATCGCCTTCAAGCTGGCTGGCAACGGCATGGGCGTTGCGTCGCGCCTGCTCCATCGGGCTGGTGACTTCCTTGGGCCCGTTGAGAGTCATGATGGTGGCGAACCGACGGTTGATGCGCTGGATCGTATCCAGCCGCCAGTCCTTGACCTCTAGAATCAGCAGGCCGCGCCGGGGGTTGAGGACAACGAAATCCGGGTGCAGCCCGGCCTCTCCGACCGGCACGTCATACCAGCAGAGGTAGTCTTCTTCGAGGTGGCTTTCCAGGCGTTCGGCGAATCGCCGCTCGCCCGAAGTCATGTTGGGCTTGACACTGCCAAAGGCCGGGATCAGTGTTGCCATGCAAGCCCCTTCAATCCGTGTGCTTCACGCCTTGTGGTCAGGGTAATCCATAACGGGTGACCAAGCGAGCCTCCGGCACTTCTTCATCGGCCGGATCAGCAACGGCTAGCGGGCAAGCGTGACGCCCGTTTGCCTCGAACTCAGGCAAAGACTTGTCCGCTGAAGACCAGCCCGCGCTCACCGCGCCGGCTGAGCGCGCTGATCACCAGGTAGGCCGAATCGGCGTCGGCCGGCCATGGCAGGGTGCAGGAAAAACCGCAGTGTGCCAGGCGTGGATCCCCCAGGACTTCGGCCACTCCGGGCCGCGGCTCGGCCGGTACCAGTTGCAGGGTCTGATCGCCGAACTCGATTTCAAGGCAGTCCAGATCGCCGTCGTCGATCGACGCAGCCCAGCCTTGCAGATACAAACCATCGGCCTGCATACGCTGCACATCCAGCCAGCCGCGTGGGCCGCGCCGGAACTCCTCGAGCCCGGAAAGATCAGGGCCGCTGTGGTCGAAGCTCGCGATGTAGACATCCTGCTCGGCCGCCAGCAGCTTGTGAAAATGTCGCCAGCGCAGATTCTCGCCGAACACCTGCTTCAGGATGCGCTCGACATAGGCTCTGGAGACGTGGGTCGTGCCGTAGATATCGGCTCCCAACTCATCGTTTTCGCTGACCGACTGGTATTGGAAACCGCTGGAAGGCAGCGTGACGCCCGCCGGCAGCAGACCTTCGCCGTGGGTGCTGAAACACAGGATGCCGCCGGGCGCGAGCAGCTCCGACAGGCGCTTCAGCCAGCGCTGGAAAAGACCTTCCGGCAGATGCGAAAACAGCGAGGCGACCCAGATCATGTCGAAGCGCTGGTCGAGTTCGAAATCTTCAGGTACTGCGGCCGATGGCAGCGCATTCACGGCGAACTTCCCGCGCACATAATCCACCGCATCGGACTGAATATCGGAGGCCCAGATCTGCTCGGGGGCCAGGCTGTGGACCAGGAATCTCAACAGGCGCCCGTAGCCGCAGGCGAAGTCCAGTACCTGCAAGTCCTCGCGATCGCCGAACACGCGTCGGCTGATCTGGCGCATGGTGGAGTACTGCTGCAGGGCGACGGCGAAATACTGGCTGACCGAAAGTGCTGCGTCCCGGTGATGCCGGAGTGAGAAATCCAGCATCTGGCAAGCCGGATGAATCTCTGTCGACAGCGCCGCGGCCGGTATCTCCGGCGGCAGATACGGACAATGCCGGCGCAGCACCGGCTTCAGGCGCGGGTGGACAAGCTGGCGGTCGGCGGCCGCGCGGAGCGATGGTTCGGGCACTAGGTTTGCGGCTGGAAGGGGATGAATCAAATATTAGCATCAGACGCCGGACCACCGGGTATCTGCCTGATTGGGTTCCTAAAAGCGGAAATG
>CAZUTZ010000169.1:0-5840 GCA_964623655.1 uncultured Wenzhouxiangella sp. | reverse complement strand
AGTGGGCTGAAAAGGGCAGCGGCTACCTGCCGCCGCCGACCATGCGGATTCGCATCGAAGACTTGCCCGATCAGCGGCGCCGGCTGGATATCCTCTGAGTTCCGCAGACTAAGAAGTGCGCCCGGCCCCGGTCGCTCGGGGTTCAGACAGGCCCTGCGGTGGTCTGGTATCCGGATTCGGCTTCAGCCGGCTTGCCGCAACGACGCTCAAGCCAAGCATCACCGTTGCGGTCCCGAGCATGAGCGCCAGACCGCCGACCTGATAGGTCAGGCCGGACAGGACCGTGCCCAGCAGGCGCCCGCCGGCGTTGGCCATGTAGTAAAAGCCCACGTCCATCGTTACCCGCTCGTCCTGGCTGAAGGCCAGGATCAGCCAGGAATGCAGCGAGGAGTTGATGGCAAACAGCGCCCCGAATGCCAGCAGGCCCACGACCAGGGTGACCGTCAGCCAGGTTTGTGGGCCGGAGGCCAGAAGTGCGGCGACCGTCAGTGCGGCCGGTACCAGCGCCAGCATCCCGGCCCAGCCGCGGGCGCTCCGGATCAATGCGCTTTCGCTGCGACGGTTGGCGTGCAGCAGTCGCGGAGTCGCCGCCTGCACCGCGCCGTAAAGAATGATCCAGCCCGCCATGAAGCTGCCGATCAGGAAAAACGCGGCGCGGTTGCCCTCGGGCGTGCCGTCGGACAGCACGGCGTAGAAATAAATCGGCAGGCCGACCACAAACCAGACATCGCGCGCGCCGAACAGAAACACTCGGGCGACGCTGAGCCAGTTGATATTGGGGGATTTGGAAAATACTTCGGAAAACCTGGCGCTCTTGCGGCCCTTGGGCAGTCCAGGTGGCATGAAAACCACCACCGCCACAAGGATGACTGCCAGCACGGCCGCCATACCCAATACGGCTGCCACAAAGCCCAGCGTGGCCAGCAGGGCCGCACCCAGCAGGAAGCCCAGGCCCTTGACCGCGTTTTTCGACCCCGTCAGCAACGCCACCCAGCGGAACAGGCCGCCGGCCTCGGTCGGCGCAAGCAGCTTGACCGCGGACTTCGACGACATCTTGGCCAGATCCTTGGCCACCCCGGAAGCGCCCTGGACCAGCATCACGTAGATCACCGACAAGCCAATGGCCCAGCCGGGGTCAAGTTGCGCCAGCGCCAGCAGGGCTGCGACCTGCAGCGCCAGGCCGACATACAGAGTGCTGGTCAGACCGAAGCGGGCCGCGATCCAGCCGGCCGACAAGTTGGTGACCATGCCGGCGAATTCGTAAAGTACGAACAGGGAGGCACGCTGGACCGGCGAGAAGCCCAGCACATGAAAATGCAGCAGCACCAGCATGCGCAGCGCGCCGTCGGTGAGCATGAAGGCCCAGTAGGCCGCGGTGACGGCGATGTAGGCCGCCAGCCCGTCGGGCCGCGTGGGCGGAACTGAGTTCATCCGGCTCCGACCATCAGGGCCACATCGACCAGGCGGTGGGCATAGCCCATCTCGTTGTCGTACCAGGCATAGACCTTGAGCTGCGTGCCGTTGACGACCATCGTGGAGGGACCGTCGATGATGGACGAGCGCGTGTCATTGGCATAGTCGGCCGACACCAGCGGCCGGTCCTCGTAGCCGAGGATGCCCTTCAGGCTGCCGTCGGCCGCAGTCCGGAACAGTTGGTTGACTTCCTCCATCGTCGTCGGCCTTTCCATCTCGAACACGCAATCGGTCAATGAGGCGTTCAACAGCGGCACCCGCACCGCATGGCCGTTCAGGCGGCCTTTGAGTTCCGGGTAGATCAGGGTGATGGCCGTGGCGCTGCCCGTCGTTGTCGGAATCAGCGAATTCAAAGCCGACCGGGCCCGCCGCAGATCCCTGGCCGGGCGATCGACAATCGTCTGGGTGTTGGTCACATCGTGGATGGTGGTGATGGACCCGTGGCGGATTCCGATCGCCTCGTGCAGCACCTTGACCACCGGCGCCAGGCAGTTGGTGGTGCAGCTGGCCGCGGTGACGATGCGGTGACGCGCGGGGTTGTAGATCTCGTGGTTGACACCATAGACGATGTTGGCCGTGGGCCCGTCCTTGACCGGCGCCGAGACCACGACGCGCTTCACGCCCGCAGCGAAGTAGGGTGCAAGCGCTGCCTCGGACTTGAACGCGCCAGTGCAGTCGATCACCACGTCGACCCCGTCCAGCGGCAGGGTTGATAAATCACTTGCGCCCATAAACGGCAGTCGCCGGCCATCGATCGTGACGCTGCGTTCATCGTGCTCGAAGTGGGCGTCCCAGCGGCCGTGCACGCTGTCGAACTCAAGCAGATGCGCGTGCATGGCCGGGTCGCCAACCGCGTCGTTGATCCAGGCCAGTTCAGCGCCGCGCTCCAGCAGGGGTTTCAGCGTCAGCTTGCCGATTCGGCCCAGTCCGTTGAGTGCGTAGACCCTCATGCCAGGGTGCCTCTCTTAGGGTTAAAGGTTCAGGCTACTGCAGTTTTGTTACTCCACCTTTTCAGAGAGGCTTTGGCTTCAAGCCGCTCAGTTGGACCAGTACAGGCGCTCTTCGAGCTGCTCCATGAATTGCCGGATCCGGCGGGCATTGGCCCCGACGTCACTCAGGCCGACCCGTGACTTCGAGCGCACGTCGACCCGGCTGCCGTCGGGCTCGGCCAGGATGCGGATGACCACATCGTCCTGGAAGCCGAACCAGAACGTGGTGTCGGTGGCTTCGATGATGCCGCGCTCGGGGTCGGCCTGCGCGATCGCCCAACCCTTGTTCTCCACGGTCTCCAGGGCATGCTCGAAAGTGATGGCCGGGTGGGTGGCGGTCAGCAGCGGCTGAATCTCCGGGTAGGCTTCGCGTTGCTCTCGGGCGACCTCCTCGCCTTCATATTCGGGCGGGTTGGGCGCGTCCTCCCGCAGTGGAAGAACGGCCTCGAAAGCCGGCGGATCGTCGAAATCGGTGGTGATGTCGTGGATCATCGGCAGACTGCGTACCTGCATCAGCTGCCACGCTGGCACGGCAGTGACTCCCAAACCAACGATGAAGGCCACGGCAAGAGCGCCGGCCTGACCGCGTCGGGTGCGCGGAATCAGCAGCAGGATCAGCGACACCGCGGCGGCCCCGGCCCCCAGGTAGACCGCCCACTGCATCAGCGAGAACCCGAAACGGAAATCCCAGAACTCCAGTCGTGTTCCTGGGCCAGCGACGACGAGCAGGATCAGCGCAAAAATCGCCGCCAGCTGCAGAATACGGGTGATTACTGAAAGCATGAAAACTCACTGGGGTTCGACTGAGAGCACAATCGTGATGATAACGCCTCGGGCATCGACCGGGCCGGACTTGCCGGGCCCGCCTGGAGGGCCAATAGCGCTCGATGCCGGTGCAAGTCATGCACCGGGGTGGACTTTCACGACCGGGCCGCATTACTCTCACTTTCGATGTTCCGGTCGGGACGAGGGGCCGTAGGCGATTGCCTGCAGGGAAGCATGCGGAAAATGACCATGGGGAGTGATGAGATACGGCGACGCCAGGATCTGAGGTCGATGACTGGACGCGGGCAGCGAGAACGTTCATCCGTCAAACCGCACAGGGCGCGCAGCTGTCACCTGCAAGCCTTGGCCAGCCTGGCCCTCCTGTTGTTGTGCCTCTCCGCGACTGCATCGGCCTGGAGTCAGCATCCGGCTGACGATCCGCGGGAGTTGACTCAGCTTGAGAACCGGATTGACGATCTCGGGCAGCTGCGGGCTGCGGCGGACCGTGCGGACGAGGCGGATCGTGACGGCTATTTCTTTCGCTTTGATCAGCTCGTGCTGGAGGCCCTTGTAGCGACCGATTCGGCGTTTTCGGCCGTTTCGGAAGCATTTGAAGAGGCCCCGCATCTTCGGGAA
Source organism: uncultured Wenzhouxiangella sp. (assembly GCA_964623655.1). Classification (GTDB taxonomy): domain Bacteria; phylum Pseudomonadota; class Gammaproteobacteria; order Xanthomonadales; family Wenzhouxiangellaceae; genus Wenzhouxiangella. The sequence goes on along the minus strand of CAZUTZ010000169.1, from coordinate 1,977 downwards.
CGCCTGGTTGTCGTCACCGACTGGCTGCTGGAAATGTCCATCTTGCGCATCGAGGAAATCTACCGGCGGACGAGTCAGGCACGCAGCGAGTTTGATGAGTTCGACCGCGGCCTGCAGGCCAGTGTTTCCAGGGCATTCGTCCAGGACATGCAGGTCTTGACCTTTCAATACACCGAGCGCTTGGGCAGGCTGCTGAACGTTCGGGAACGGTTGGGCTTGAGCGTAGAGAATGAGCGCAACCGGCTGGTGGAATTCTCCACTCGCCAGGCTGATCGTCTGCACGGGCAGGTTCGGCTGGATGCCCAAACCCTGTCCGAATTGCGGCGTGCGCTCAGATCCGACCCCGCCAACACCGGTATCGAATCGGCGCTGCGCGCGGTGGGCGAAAAGCACAGCCGCAATCTGGCCAACCTGAGTTCGTGGCTCGATATCCTGCAGGAGCAGGGCGTCGACGTAGCCAACCATCGGGCCTTGCTGATCCAGCAGCAGGGCCGGGTGGGAACGGAAATTCTGCAGCGCGACGTGTTCGCCAGCATCTGGCGAGAACAGACCGAACGGCTTTGGCGGAACCTGGTGCGCAATGGCCCGGACCTGCTGATCCGCGTGCTGACTTTCCTCGCCGTGCTGGTGGTGGCCTGGATTGTGGCCCGGCTGGTTCGCCGCCTGCTCGAGATGTTGCTGGGCAGCTCGTTTTTGCGCGTGAGCCAGCTGATGAAAGAGCAGGTGCTCAGCCTTGCCTTCGGCCTGGTTTTTCTTGCCGGCGCCGTCGTGGCGTTGGCGACGCTGGGCTGGTCGGTCATGCCGATGCTGGCCGGTCTGGGCGTGGTCGGTCTGGTGGTGGCTTTTGCCCTGCAGGATTCGCTGAAGAATTTTGTCGCCGGCTGGATGATCCTGATTTATCGCGCCTACGATGTCGGCGATTACGTCAGAGTCTCCGGCGGCGAAGGTAGGGTCCGTCAGATGACGCTCAACAGCACCAGGATTTCAACGCCGGACAACACCAGCAAGCTGGTCCCGAACCGAAAGATCTGGGACGACACCATCGTCAACCTGACCGTGAGTCGGGCTCGCCGATTGGAAATGGAAATTTCCTCCCGGTCGGACAATGATGTCGAACAGGTGGAGCAGTGCATCCGTAAAGGATTGACTGAGCATCCGCGCATCCTGAAAAAACCCGGTCCTGAGGTCTTCCTGACCCGAGCCGGTTCTTCGGAGATGGTGTTCGCGGTGCAGGCGTGGGTGAAAAGCGAGGATTATTGGAGCGTCCAAAGAACGCTGCTCAAAGAGATCAGGCAGCGGTTGCATCTTGAAGGAATCACTTGATTCGGACCCGGTCGCCAGTGATTTTCAGTATATTTTTGCGATGGTGACACGCGAGACCATGCCCACGGCGATTTGATCCCGGCCTGCCGACCGGATCGCCGTAAACCCCCCATGGAATTCCAGCTGACCCAGGACCATCTCGCCAGCGCACTCGACACCATCGCCAGGCGTGACCCCCAGATTGCCGCGGCGCTGGATAGTGTGGGTTATCCACCCGAGCGACGCAGCGGGGAACCAAGTTTCGAGAATTTCCTGAAGATCATTGTCGGGCAGCAATTGTCGGTCAAGGCTGCCGCCACGATTTTCGGCCGCGTCCGTGTCGCTTTGGACAATGACTTCTGCCCGTCGCGCTTTCTGGCACTGGATGACGACGCCTTGCGTGGCCTGGGCCTGTCGCGACAAAAGATTGGCTACGCGCGCGGGCTGGCCTCGGCGGTTCTCGACGGCTCGCTGCTGCCGTCCGGGCTGGCGGACTTGCCGGACGAGGCCGTGGTCGAGCAGATCACCCGCGTCAAGGGCTTCGGGCGCTGGAGCGCGGAGATGGTGCTGCTGTTTTCGCTGGGACGGCCGGATGTGTGGCCGGCTGACGACCTGGCCATCCGGGCCGGCCTGCAGCGACTGAAAGCGATGCCCGAACGGCCGGACCGGCGCCTG
>CAZUTZ010000168.1:0-5855 GCA_964623655.1 uncultured Wenzhouxiangella sp. | reverse complement strand
GCAGTGCATGCAGCACCTCGACATCCATGAGTTCCGGAGCAGCCAGTCGATGCCCCGGCGTCCATAACAGATCCTCGATGGGTTCGGGCCGAAATCGCGCCAGTAAATCGACCACCACGGATGCATCGATGACCAGTCGACGGTCAGGCGACATCGCGCTCCTGTCGAATGAGGTCGGCCGAGGATTGCTCCATGTTGAAGGGATCCGCCGCACGCAACCGCCGCAGCAGTTCCTGCTCCGAGGGCAGCGAGAGCCACGCTTCCATTTGCTCCAAAAGAAGCTCGCTCATGCTTTTTCCCTCCATCGCGGCCCGCGCCTTGATCGCTCGATGCAAAGAAGGCGAAACGTTGCGAATCTGGATCATGTGAGTCATGGCTGTTTTCCCAAATTAAAATCACATGCTAGCATGTGGCAAACATGAAAATAACACGGTTGTCCATATCAATCAGCGACCACGACGCGGTCCTTGCCAGCGCGTTTGGCCTCATACATGGCCTGATCGGCGCGCGACAGCCAGTCCGACCAGGTATCTCCGGGTCGTGGCATGGCCAGGCCCATGGACACCGTTACCAGGCCGTCTTCGAGGACCAACGTTTCCTGCAGTTGCTGGCGCAGTTTCTCCAGTACACGCTTCCCACCTTCGCGATCAGTATTCGGCATCAGTAAGACAAACTCTTCGCCGCCCAGACGGTAGAACTGGTCACCGCGCCGAATCGCCGCCATGACGGTCCTAACAAGATCGACCAGTACTCGATCACCCACTTCATGGCCCTGCAGGTCGTTGATCAACTTGAAATCATCCAGATCCAGGACCGCGAGCGCCCAGTCCTGTCCGGCCTGGCCGGTGGTCCGCAGCGCTTGTTCCAGGTGAGCCACCATCGCCCGGCGGTTCAGAGCGCCGGTCAGGGCATCATGCTCGAGCATCACGTTGAGGCGCTCGCGATGAAAGTCGGTGTGGACGACAAAAAACGTGGCAAAACCGGATAGAAGCACCAGGGTGGTGATGAAACTGATGTTGTCGATCAGTGTTGGATAAGGAGGCGCGGCAATCAGGACCAAACCGATCATGAACGCGTTGACCAGTAGCGCGAACCGCCACTTTGTGAGCATGAAAACGACCAGGGCCGTAGGGTAAACCCAGTGGGTTGGATGGCCCACCCAACCGACCATGTAGACACAGCCCAGCGCCATGGTCACAACCACCAGGTGGCTTACCAGCTTGGCGCGCCCGGTGATCCAGGAAAAGACGAAGCCGATGGCCAAAGCCAGCAGAATGAGCCCGTTGCCCAACGCGGCCGGGATTTCGCCATTGACCAGGCGGTAGACAAAAAAGGGGAAAAGCGCACTGAAGCCGATGATGGTGAAAACGGCAAGCAGGGCAAGGTTGAAATTGCTATTCAGGCGTCTACGCACCCCCTCTACCCAGCCAGGCCCCCCTTGCTGGTGATCAAAACGTGGCGTCATTTAATGGTGGATCGCTGCTTCCGCTGATTTTAGTTCTCTAATATTAGCAAAACGAATGGCCACATTTCAGCCTGTTAACGCCCGCTGCCGACCATGATCTATTTCGCCAATGAAAAGGTGACAGGCCAAATCATCAATAGTTGCATGCGGATAGCCGGTATTGGTCAAGAATGTTTCGAAGCGTGCCTGATCCTCGATCGGCACCAGGAAGCCGGCCAGCACGCGTCCGTAGGCTGCGCCGTGGTTGCGATAGTGGAACAGGCTGATCGACCAGCGCCCGGCCAGGACTTCGAGAAACTGCTCCAGTGCGCCGGGGCGCTCGGGGAACTGGAAGCGATACAGCACTTCACGTTCGGGGCTGGCGCAGCGGCCGCCGACCATGTGGCGCAGGTGGTCGCGGGCCAATTCATTGTCGGTCAGGTCGGTCACGGGGAAACCGGCGTGCTGCAGGCGCTCGTACAGATCGCGCCGTCGTCCGCGACCACCGCCCATGCGCAGTCCGACGAACACGTGGGCTTCCTCGGGCGAGGAGAAACGGTAGTTGAACTCGGTCAGCTCCGGCTTGCCCAGCGCGCGACAGAATTTAAGAAAACTGCCGGGGCGCTCGGGGATGGTGGCGGCAAACAGGATCTCGCGCCCGGCGCCGATTTCGGCGCGCTCGACCACGTGGGCCATGCGCTCGAAGCTGATGTTGGCGCCGGAGTTGATCGCCACCAGTTGCTCACCCTGCCCGCCCGCTTCGACCCAGCGCTTGAGGCCGGCCACGGCCAGGGCGCCGGCCGGCTCGATGACCGAGCGGGTGTCGAGAAAGACGTCGTGGACGGCTGCGCAGATCTCGTCGATGGACACCGCGATCATTTCGTCGACCAGCGGGGCGGCGATGCGGTAGGTCCATTCGCCGGCCTTGCGCACGGCCGCACCGTCGGCAAACAGATTGACCGCTCCGATATCAACCGGTCCGCCGGCCTTGAGGGCGGCGGCAAAACTGGCCGCGCCGTCGGGCTCGACGCCGATGACTTTGGTTTGCGGCGACAGGGCCTTGACCGCCGCGGCCACGCCGGCCAGCAAACCGCCGCCGCCGACGGGGACGAAAATCGCGTCGGGCGTGTGCGGGCACTGGCGAAGGATTTCGGTGGCCACCGTGCCCTGCCCGGCTATCACGTCGGGGTCGTCAAAGGGCGGGATGAAAACGGCACCGGCGGCCTGGCACAGGGTGACGGCCTTGGCCTGGGCGGCATCGTAGCTGTCGCCATGGACCACCACTTCCGCGCCAAGACGCCGGACGGCGTCGACCTTGATCGCCGGTGTGGTGCGCGGCATCACCACCGTGGCTTTGACCCCCATGCGTTTTGCCGCGACGGCAATGCCCTGGGCGTGGTTGCCGGCGCTGGCCGCGACCACGCCGCAGGCGCGCTGTTGCGGGCTCAACCGGCTCATGCGCGCATAGGCACCGCGTAATTTGAAGGAATAAACCGGCTGTAGATCCTCGCGCTTGAGCCAGACCGAGCGGCCGAGTTGTTCGCTCAGTTGAGGGGCGGCATCGACCGGCGTCTCGCGCGCGACCTCGTGCACCGGCGCGGCCACGATGCGGCGGAGCATGTCGAGGAGGTCCGGGTTGGTCATGCGGCCGCGCGGGTGAAATGGCTGCGGACTGCGGCGCCGGCTTCGGCGGTGGTCAATGAGCCGCCGAGGTCGCGGGTGACCTGGCCGGCGCTGACGCAATCCCATACGGCTTGTTCCAGCGCCTGGGCCTCGCCTTCCAGGCCCAGCGACAGGCGCAGCATCATGGCCGCTGACAGCAGCATGCCGAAGGGGTTGGCGAGCTCCCTGCCGGCGATATCGGGCGCCGAGCCGTGAATCGGCTCATACAGACCGCGCCGGGTCTCGCCCAGCGAAGCCGAGGGCAACAGCCCCATGGAACCGGCCAGCATGGCGGCCTCATCGGTCAGGATGTCGCCGAACAGGTTCTCGGTCACGATGACGTCGAAATCGGCCGGGCGCGAGAGCAGGTGCATGGCCATGGCGTCGACCAGCACGATTTCGAAGTCCAGGTCGGCAAACTCGCGCTCGACCAGTTCCTGGGCGATGCGGCGCCACAAACGCGAGGTCGCCAGCACGTTGGCCTTGTCGACCAGGGTCAGCTTGCCGCGACGCGAGCGGGCCAGTTCTCCCGCGCGGCGCACCACGCGCTCGATTTCCGGTCGGGTGTAGCTGCACACGTCCTCGGCGTGCTCGGGCAATTCCAGCTTGCGCCCGAAATACAGCCCGCCGGTCAGCTCGCGCACCACGACCAGGTCCACGCCGTCGAGTTTTTCGGGCTTGAGCGGGCTGGCGCCGAACAGCGCCGGGTGCGGGGTGACGGGGCGCAGGTTGGCAAACAGTCCCAGGTTGCCGCGCAGGCCCAGCAGGCCTTGTTCCGGGCGGATCTTGCTGTCGACCCGATCCCAGCGCGGCCCGCCGACCGCGCCCAGCAGCACGGCATCGGCCTGGTGACAGGCGTTGATGGTTTCCGAGGGCAGCGGCTGGCCGAGCGCGTCAATCGCCGCCCCGCCGATCAGGCGGCGAACCAGCTTGAATTGATGACCACCGGCCGCGCCGATTTCGCGCAGGCAGGTTTCGGCCTCGGCCATGATCTCCGGCCCGATCCCGTCGCCGGGCAGCAAAACGATATCGGCTTGCATCAGGCCGCCTCCTTCGCCTGCTCGAACGCCGTGATGGCGTCTTCCTGGGCCAGCAGGTAGCCCAGCGCGTCCACGCCTTCGAGCAGACATGTCCGCGCAAAGGGATCCAGCTCGAAGCCGATCTCGCGGCCGTCCGGCAGAACCATCCTGCAGACTTCGACGTCAACCTGCACTTCGGCACCCGGATTGGCCAGCAGCCACTCATGCGTGTCTTCGTCAACTTCAATCGCCAGCAACCCGTTCTTGAGCGCGTTGGCGCGGAAGATGTCGGCCACGCGCGAACTGATGACCACGCGGAAGCCAAACTGGGTCAGCGCCCAGACCGCGTGCTCGCGCGAGGAGCCGCAGCCGAAGTTCTCGCCGGCGACCAGGATCTCGCGCCCGGCCGCATCCGGCTCGTTGAGCACGCAGGGCTTTTCGTTGCCTTCGCCGTCGAAACGCCAGTCGGCGAAAGCGGCCTGGCCCAGGCCGGTGCGGCTGGTCGTGGTCAGGAAACGCGCCGGGATGATCTGGTCGGTGTCGATGTCGCGCTCGTTCAGAACCAGCGTGGTCGATGTCAGATTTCTCAGCGGCTTCATGCGCGCATCTCCATGGAGCGGGGCTTGGGCACACAGATGATCGGCTCGTCCGAACGCTCCAGGCGCGCCGGCGAGGTGATGTGGCCGGCGACCGCGCACGCCGCAGCCGTGGCCGGGCTGGCCAGGAAGGTGCGGCTGCCCGGGCCCTGGCGGCCTTCAAAATTGCGGTTGGAAGTCGACACGGCAGTCTGTCCCGGCGCGACCTGGTCACCGTTCATGGCGATGCACATCGAACAACCCGGCTCGCGCCATTGCGCGCCGGCCTCGATGAAAACCCGGTCCAGGCCCTCGTTTTCGGCCTGGCGCTTGACCAGCTCGGAGCCGGGCACAACCAGCATGCGCACATCGTTCGCCACCTTGCGGCCGCGCATGACCTCGGCGGCGGCGCGCAGGTCGGACAGGCGCGAATTGGTGCACGAGCCGATAAACACCACGTCCACCGCCCGGCCCTGCAGCGGCATGCCCGGGGTCACGCCCATGTAGTCCATCGCCCGGCGGCGGGTGGGGTCGTCGGATTCGGGCACGGGCTGATCGAGCGCCACGACCATGCCCGGATGCGTGCCGTAGGTGATGCTGGGCGCGACTTCCGAGGCGTGAAAACGCACTTCCTTGTCGAAGCTTGCGTCCGGATCGCTGGCGAGCTGGAGCCATTCCTCGGCGGCGCGTTCGAAGGCCTCGCCCTGCGGGCAGCGCGGGCGGCCGCGCAGCCAGTCGACGGTGGTCTGGTCGGGCGCGATCATGCCGGCCCGCGCGCCGGCCTCGATGGCCATGTTGCAGACGGTCATGCGCCCGTCCATGTCCAGCGCCCGGATAGCCGATCCGGCGAATTCGATGACGTGCCCGGTGCCGGCGTCGACGCCGATTTTCCCGATGATGTGCAGCACCAGGTCCTTGGCCGTCACGCCGGCTTCCAGCTCGCCGTCGACGGTGATGCGCATGGTCTTGGGCTTGCGCTGCAGCAGGCACTGGGTGGCCAGCACGTGGCCGACTTCGCTGGTGCCGATGCCGAAAGCCAGCGCGCCGAAAGCGCCGTGGGTGGCGGTGTGGGAGTCGCCGCAGACGATGGTCATGCCGGGCTGGGTGATCCCCAGCTCGGGGCCGATGACGTGGACGATGCCGCGATTGGGGCTA
>CAZUTZ010000167.1:0-5859 GCA_964623655.1 uncultured Wenzhouxiangella sp. | reverse complement strand
GGTGCGCTTCCTGATGGAAGCGCTCGGCGGTCAGTACGTCGGTGGGCAAAGGGATAGCGGCGCCGCGCGCTTCGGCCCGCTCAAGCAGGGACTTGGCCGTCTCGACCAGTTCAGCTTCGTGCAGCGACTGGCCAATACGATGGCCGGCCGCAGCGAGGAAAGTGTTGGCGATACCGCCACCGACGATGAGCTGGTCAACCTTGTCGATCAGCGCTTCGAGCACCTTGAGCTTGGTCGAGACCTTGGAACCGCCGACAATCGCCACCATGGGACGCGCGGGATCGGCCAGCGCCTTGTCGAGGGCTCTCAGCTCGGCGGCCAGCAAGGGGCCGGCGCAGGCCGTGGCCGCTTGCCGAATCACGCCTTCGGTGGACGCCTGGGCTCTGTGCGAGGTGGCAAATGCGTCCATCACGAACACCTCGCAAAGGGCCGCCATCTTCGCGGCCAAGGCCTCGTCGTTGGCTTTCTCGCCTTTCAGGAAGCGAACATTTTCCAGCAGCACCAACTCGCCCGGGGCGACGTCGACGCCGTCCAGCCAGTTCTTGGCCAGGCGTACGGGCTGACCGAGCAGCTCGCCGAGCACTTCGGCCACCGGCGCGAGCGAATATTGCGCCTCGGGTTCGCCTTCCCGGGGACGGCCCAGATGCGACATCACCATGACCGCCGCGCCTTTCTCCAGAGCTTGCTGAAAGGTCGGAAGACTGGCTTCGATTCGGGCCTGCGAGGTGACCTTGCCGCCGTGCACGGGCACGTTGAGATCCGAGCGGATCAGCACGCGCTTGGACTCAATGTCGATCTGATCGAGCGTTTTCATCATCAAGTGCTCCGTGGGCTGCCCGCCCCTGTCTGAATGATCGCTAGAGCCGCGCCAGCACCGAGGCGGTGTCGAGCATGCGGTTGGAGAAGCCCCACTCGTTGTCGTACCAGCTCAAGACCTTGACCAGTCGCCCGCCGCTGACTTTGGTCAGCGTAGCGTCGAAGACCGAAGAGTGCGGATCATGATTGAAGTCGATCGACACCAGTGGTGCTTCGTTGTAGCCGAGGATGCCCTTCATGACGCCCTCGCTGGCGGCGCGCACCGTGGCGTTGACTTCCTCGACCGTGGTGTCGCGGCCGGCGATGAAGCTCAGGTCCACCACCGAAACGTTGATGGTGGGCACGCGCATGGCGAAACCGTCCAGTTTGCCGACCATTTCCGGCAGCACCAGTCCGACGGCGGCGGCAGCGCCGGTCTTGGTCGGAATCTGGCTCATGGTCGCCGAGCGCGCGCGGCGCAGATCCTTGTGGAAGACGTCGGTCAGAACCTGATCGTTGGTGTAGGCATGGATCGTCGTCATCAAACCGGATTCGATGCCCATGGCATCGTTGAGCGGCTTTACGACCGGAGCCAGGCAGTTGGTGGTGCAAGAAGCGTTGGAGACCACATGATCGTCGGGCTTGATGATGTCGTGGTTGACGCCGTAGACCACGGTCGGCAGATCCTTGCCGGCCGGAGCCGAAATCAGGACCTTGCGCGCGCCGGCCGACAGGTGGGCCGAGGCCTTGTCCTTGCTGGCGAAAAAGCCGGTGCACTCCATTACCACATCGACCCCCATCTCGCCCCAGGGCAGCTTGGCGGGATCGCGCTCGGCGAGTACCCGGATGCGATCGCCGTTGACCACCAGATCGTTGCCGTCGACCCGGACATCGGCGTCGAACCTGCCGTGTGCGGTGTCGAATCGCGTCAGATGAGCGTTGGTTTCGGTATCACCCAGATCGTTGACGGCCACGATCTGGATTTCGCCGTCGCGGCCATACTCGTACAAGGCTCTAAGAACATTGCGGCCGATGCGGCCATAGCCATTAATGGCAACCTTGATGGACATTTTTGTCTCCCACTCTATAAATCGGATTCGTCAGGCATGAAATTGTACTTTGATCGCTCGCGCGGGGCCAAACATCCCGCAACTTCACGAAACTCCGAGGGAAAATTCGTGGTCGCAGAAGTACTTGCATCCTGATGAGAAAGTGGACAGGATAATAGTCTGGGGGGTCAACGTGCTTGAGCGTACAAACATGTCAGTCGCCGACGAAACCACTGCCGAGATTACGCGGCTCCTGAATGAAATTCGCCGTGAGCCGGATCAGTTCGAGCGGCTGATTCCGCTGATGTACCAGGAACTCAAAGCGGTCGGACACCACCAGCGCATGGCCGCCGGCTATATGGCCGCCCCCACCTTGCAGACCACGGCGCTGGTCAACGAAGCCTTCCTCAAGCTCCAGGGTCGTTTGCACGAACGAGTCGAAAACCGTCTGCATTTCAAGCGTCTGATGGCCAGGGTGATGCGCCAGTTGCTGGTCGACTACGCCAGGCGCCAGGCGGCCGCCAAGCGCGGCGGTCTGCAGGCCCGGGAAGAATGGACCGATCGGGCGGGCGCGGTCACCGACGATTCGGATTTCATGCTCAGCCTGGAGTCCGGCCTGACGCGCATGGAAGAGTCAAGGCCGCGTCAGGCCGAGGTCATGGCGGCCAGTATTTTCCTTGGCTGCACGGCGATCGAAATCGGCCAGATGCTGGATTTGTCGGAGCGCACCGTGCGTCGCGAGCTGCAAAAAGGTCGCGCCTGGTTGGCGACGGAGCTGGCCGATGGGGCCTGACGCCTTGCCCCGGCTGACGCCGCACCGACGCCGTTTACTCGATCAACAACTGGATCATTTCCTTGATCTCGAGCGTCAGGAAAGAGCGCGGCAGCTGGCCCGCTTCCGGGCGCGCTATCCGCGCCTTGCGCTGTGGCTGAACCGCTTGCTCGAGGCCAGCGCCAATGCTGACGAAGACTTGGCCGGACGTGTTGCCAGGACCACCCAACAGGCCCTGCAGGACAACGAAGACAAGAACGCGCTGAGCAAGGGTGAGCGCCTCGGCCCCTGGGAGGTGACGGGCCTGGCCGGTCGCGGCGGCATGGGCATGGTCTACGAAGCCCGGCGGGCTGACGGGGCTTTCGAGATGGCGGTTGCGATCAAGCTGATTGCCTCGCGTCGCCCCGACATGGCCCAGCGTCTTGTGGTCGAAAGGCAGCTTCTGGCGCGCCTGAACCACGCCGGCATTTCGCGTCTGATCGATGGCGGACTGACCCCGGACGGCCGGGCTTATCTGGTGATGGAGTGGGTGCCGGGCGAGGATCTCTGCGAGTCCGTGCGGCAGCGTCAGGATCCATTCCAGACCTTTGCTGAACTGGCTGATGCGCTTACCCACGCGCATCAGCGCATGGTGGTCCATGGTGATATCAAGCCGGGCAATGTGCGCATCACGCCCAACGGGCGCGCCAGGCTGCTGGATTTCGGCGTTGCTCGCTTGCTCGCCGACGAAAAGGTCGAGGAGGATGCCTCGCTGCGAGCGCTGACGCCGGCCTTTGCCGCGCCGGAGCTGTTGTCCGGTGAGCCGGCGACCGCACAGTCCGACGTCTGGGCCCTGGGCGCTTTGCTCAACTGGTTGTTGAGCGGCCGGCGTCCAGCCGGTGACGGCAGCGCGCCGGATTGCTCGGCACTGGCGCATCCACGTGCCGACGACCTGGCCGCAGTGATAGGCAAGGCGTGCGCGGCGGACCCGGCCCAGCGCTACCCGTCGGTCGCGGCACTGGCTGAAGACGTCAGTCGAATCCGTGGGCACTTGCCGGTATCGGCCAGGCCCGCCGGGCCCCTGCGCCGGCTGCGCCTGTGGTCATGGCGCAATCCGGTGGGTGCGATGCTGGCGGTCGCGCTGATTGTCGGTGCCGCCGGTGGCGCTGCCGGTCTCGGGTGGCAGGCCCAGATGGTGCGTGCCGAGCGCGATCTGGCGCAGTTCGAGAACCGCCGCTGGGAAGCCATGCGCGATCAATTGACCAGCCTGTTTCGGGTGGTTTCGGAGCAGGCCGGCGAGGAGGATCTCACCGCGCGGGAGTTGCTGGATCGTTCCGTGGAGCGCCTGGATCAGGTCCTGGCCGACGATGAGCGCGGGCGGGTCTACCTGAAGGCCATGCTGGGCTCGCTCTATGTTGCGCTGCAGGACTACAAAAACGCTGCGGTGGTCCTGCGTCGATTTATCGAGTCAGACGACGACACGGTACCGCCGATGCTGCGCTTCGACGCTTACAGCAATCTCGGCCTGGCCGAAGTTTATCTGGGTGATCACGAGCGCGGCCTGAGCCTGACCGATCAGGCCCTGGAGATTGTCAAAGACCAGCCGGGCGAACATCGGCGGCGGCTTTCGGCGCTTTACCAGACGCGCGGCAGTGCCCTGCGCGGGCTGGGCGACGGCTCCGCCTCGATCGAAGTGCTGGAGAAGGCGGTGGCGCTGGCTCGTTCCATTGACGGCCGGGCGACGCGGACCCTGGCCATGGGGCAAAACAACCTGGGTGTGAGTCTCAACAGTGCCGGACGTATCGATGAGGCCCGGCGGGCATTCGAACAATCACTGGAAAGCTGGCAGTCCCTGGGATTGGGCGAATCGAGCGATGCGGTGACCGTGCTCAGCAATCTGGCGGCGATTTATCATCAGCAGGGCGACCTGGGCCGGGCCGAAGCGGCTTACGCCGAAGCGATTGACCTGCGCCGCCAGCGCTACGGAGACTCCGCCGCGCTGGCTGCGGCAATGAATAACTACAGCCAGGTATTGATCATTCGCAACCGCCTGGACGAGGCCGCCGCGCAGATTGAAGCGGCCACGGAAATGATGGCCCGATTCAACGGCGAGAACAGTCCCCACTACGCCCTGATGCTGCGCTCGGCCGGGGTGTTGCACCTGACTCGGGGCGAAGTGACCGAGGCGCGGTCCAGGCTGACGCAGGCCGAAGACATCCTGCTCGATAGCGTCGGCGAGACCCATTTGTTTACGCTGAGCGTTCAGGCTCAGCAGGCCCAGGCGCTCGCCCACGAGGACCCGGAGCTTGCCGCTGAGCGCTTCGACCGCGTCATCGAAAAGCTCGCCGACGCCGGGCCGCCTGGGCGGACGCACAAGGCGAGCAGTCTTTGCGAGAAAGCGGTGGTGCTTATCGCGCTTGAGCGACCCGAGTCCGCCCGGCTCGCAGCAGACCGCTGTCTGGAGCTGCGGCAATCGTTGCTGCCTGCCGACCACTGGGAGTTGGCCAAAGCCCGGGCCCTGGCCGCGGTGGCCGCTCACCATAAAGGACAGTCGGCGGGTCGCTCATCCCTGGTCGCCAGCATGGAGACGCTGAGCGAGGTTTACGGCTCAGGTCATCCGCGCCTGAACTGGCTTGGAGACCAGCTCACGCTCTGAAAGCCCGTTGAACGACGGCGGCCGCCCGGGTGCGGTGATCAGCGCTCGGCCAGGGTCTCGTGCACGGCCTCTACCAATTTCTCCGCGGTCAGACCGAATTCCTTGAACAACAGGTCGCCGGGCGCCGATGCCCCAAAACGGTCCATGCCGATGATGCGGCCACGCTCACCCACCAGGGGACGCCAGTAACGGCTTGCCGCGGCCTCGATGGCGACGCGTGCTCGCAAATCGGCCGGCAGCACCGACTCGCGGTATTCGCCATCCTGTGCCTCGAACAGATCGGGGTTGGGCATGGAGACCACGCGTACACCGATGCCCTCGGCCGCGAGTGCCTCTGACGCCGCCATCGCCAGTTCGACTTCCGAGCCCGAGGCCAGGATTGCGGCTTGGGGATCGCCTTGTTCCGGGTCACGCAAGACGTAGCCGCCGCGCGCGATATTGGCGATTTGTTCGTCGTTTCGATCCTGGTGGGTCAGGCCCTGGCGGGTCAGTACCAGCGCCGTCGGTCCGCCGCGTCGCGCGACTGCCGCGCCCCAGGCAGCCAGGGTCTCGACCTTGTCGCAGGGCCGCCAGACTTCCAGGTTGGGAATCAGGCGCAGCGAGGCCAG